>NZ_JAAFAN010000033.1:0-47854 GCF_010287905.1 Cellulosimicrobium composti | reverse complement strand
CCGGGCGCGGGGGGGGCGGGGGGGGCGCGGGCGCCGGTGGGGGCGCGGCGCGCGGCGCGGCCGCGGCCCCCCCCCCCCCCCCCCCCCCCCCCACGCCGAGCCCCCCTTTGTTCCGCGCGCAGCCGCGGTCCGCCCGCCGTCGTCGTCGACGCGCCCGCGGCCGCCCGCGCGTCGACCCCTGAGGAGAAGCACGTGAGCGAGACCCCCGGAACGCCCGCCCCGAACCTGCGCAGCGGCCGCTACTACGGCGACCGTCCGAGCCGCCTGCAGTGGCGCACGCGGACCATCGACCCCGTCACCGCGCCCCGGCGGTCGGGGCAGCAGTCGCCGCACCCGACCTGGTACGTCGGCGACCGGCTGCTCATCCCGGACTCGCACTGCGGCGACCGTCGGCTCGCGAGGATCCGCGAGGCCGCGGCCCGGCTCGACCTCGACGTCGAGATCGAGCCGGAGAGCGAGCACGACGCGGCGCTCGTGCGCGAGGCCGGGCTCGACGAGGCGACCACGCGCGACCTGCTCCGGGTGTTCGGCGTCTCCCTGCGCCTCACGCCGCGCGAGGGCACGCCGCGCGCGCTGCCCGACGCGTGGGCCGTCGTCGAGGCCATCGGGGGCCGCGTCCAGGTCGACGACGCCGACGCCGCCCTGCGCATCGGCCTCGACCACATCGTCGTGCCGTCGACGTTCATCGGCGGTGCGCCGTACGCGCAGCCGGCGGCGTTCACGCACGCGCAGCCGTACGGCCAGCCGCACCCCTACGGCCAGCCGCACCCCTACGGCCAGCCGCACCCGTACGGTCAGCCGCACCCCTACGGCCAGCCGCACCCCTACGGCCAGCCGCACCCGTACGGCGGGATGGCGGAGTACGCGGCGGCGGGCAGCGGCGGGCGCACGCCCGTGAACTGGATCGGCGGCGCGCCGCGGCGCGACCTCGTGCCCGGCGAGGACCCCTGGACGTCGCAGGACGGCGTCCGCCGCCCCGTCGTCGCCGTGCTCGACTCGGGGGTCGGGGAGCACGAGTGGTTCGACGACGTCCCGGGGCGCGGCGTCGTCGTCGTGCGCGACCCGGACCTGCTCGGGGAGCCGCTCTCGGTCCTCCCGGAGCCGGAGTACGCGTACGAGGACCCGGAGATCGGCGGCGTCTCGGTCTCGCCGCTCACCGGCCCGCTGGACCCGGTCGCCGGCCACGGCACGTTCATCGCCGGCCTCGTGCACCAGAAGTGCCCGGACGCGGTGATCCTCGCCCCGCGCCTCTACGGGGGGTCGGGGGTCATCCCGGAGCGCGACATGCTGCGGTCGCTGCGCCGGCTCCTCCTGTGGCACGTCCTCGGCCTCGTGGGCCGGGAGGGCTACGCGCCCGTCGACGTGCTCGTGCTCTCGTTCGGCTACTACCACGAGCGCCCGGGCGACTCGGACTTCGACGCCCCGCTCGGCGCCGTCCTCGACGCGCTGCGCCGGTACGGCGTCGTGGTCGTCGTCTCGTCGGGCAACGACGGCCAGACCCGCCCGATGTTCCCCGCCGGCTTCGCCCCGCGCGTACGTCGTCACGACAACCGCGCGACGGCGATCGACCCCGCGGACGTGCCGCTCGCCAAGCCGCCGATCCTCGCGGTCGGCGCGCAGAACCCGGACGACACGACCTCGCTCTTCAGCAACGACGGGCCCTGGATCACGTGCGTGCGCCCGGGGGCGGCGGTGGTCTCCACGGCGCCGCGCACGATCGACGGCGCCGTCGCGCCGTCGCGGAGCGTCAAGGAGCTGTGGTCGAACGGCCGCCGCGCCACGATCGACCCCGAGGGGTTCCAGGGTGGGTTCGCCACGTGGAGCGGCACGTCGTTCGCCGCGCCCGTGCTCGGCGGGGAGATCGCCGCGCTACTGTTGGCGGATGCTGGGCAGGACCCCACGAGGAGCGACGGTGCGGTGGAGCCCGGCGCAGGCACGCCGCGACGGTGCGAGTGGCTGTGGGGTGCGATCACGCGGGCGACGGGCCTGGAACCCACCGTGCCGTAGCAGGGTGGCAGGAGACGGATGACGGGGCGGCCCGGGGCGGCGGAGCTCGTCGCGCGTGCGCAGGGGGCGTCGCAGCGTGGCCGGTACGTCGACGCGGTGCGCCACTACGAGCGTGCGCTCCGCCGGCTCGGGGAGGTCCCGGACGACGACGAGCGCCGCTACCTCCTCGTGCGCTGCCATGTCGGGGCGGCCGCGTGCGGCTTCGAGCTCGACGGCGACCTGCCGACGGCGCTCGCCCGCCTCGACGAGGCCCGACGGCTGATCGCGGACGGCGCGGCGGGTGCCGAGGAGCGGGCCCGGCTCGCCCTGCTCGTCGAGGGTCAGGAGGGGTTCCTCAGCTGGCGGCGCGGCGACCCCCGGACCGCCGACGAGCGGTTCTCCCTCGCGCTCGCGCACGCGCGCCGCGTCGGGGGACCGGACGTCGCGATCGTGCTGCTCAACCGGGGCTCCCTGCTGCTCGAGCTCGGCGACGTCGAGCGCGCGCGCGTCGACCTCTCCGAGGCGGTCGAGAAGGCCGAGGCGGCGGGCGACGTCCTGCTCGTCTCCAAGGCGCGGCACAACCTGGGCTACGTCGAGTACCTGCGCGGCGACCTGCCCACCGCGCTCGCCGCGATGGACGAGGCCGCCGCGCAGGCGCCGGACCGGCACGCCGCCGTCGGGCTCATCGACCGCGCCCAGGTGCTCCTCGACGCGGGGCTGCTCACCGAGGCCGACGACGCGCTGCGGGAGGCGCGCGAGCACCTCGCGCACCACCGGATGGTGCGCGACCTCGCGGAGGTCGAGCTCGTGCGGTCCCGCGTCGTCGTCGGCCTGCGCCGCTACGCCGACGCGCGGCGGCTCGCCCGGTCGGCGTCGCGTCGCTTCGAGCGCCTCGGCAACACCCCGTGGATGCTGCGCGCCCGGGTCGCGGAGCTGCAGGCCGCGCTCAGCGAGGACCGCGCGGACTCGGTCACCCCCGCGGTCGGGCGGCGGCACGCGGGCTGGGCGCTGGACGTGGCGCGCTCGGGCGCGGAGCTCGGGAGCGTCGCCGGGCTGGGCGTCGCGATCCCCGCCCGGCTGCTCGCCGCCGAGTGGCTCCTCACCGCGGGCGACCTCCCGGCCGCGCGCGAGGTGCTGCGCGCCGTGCCCGCGCGCCTCGACCGCGCGCCGCTGCCGGTCCGCCTCCAGCACACGGCCGTCGTGGCCCAGCTCGCGTTCGCCGCGGGCGACCGCCGCGGGGGCGTGCGCGCGGTGCGGCGGGGCCAGGCGACGCTCGCCGAGCACCGGGCCCGCCTGGGCTCGGTGGACGCCGTGACGGCGTCGGCGGTGCACGGGGTCCGGCTCGGGAACGTCGACGTCGAAGCCGCCCTGCGCACGCGCCGGCCGGGTGCGGTCTTCGACGCGGTCGAGCGGGGCCGTGCGGCCTTCGCCGGGTCGGGCCGCGTGCGTCCGCCGGCGGACCCGGTCCTCGCCGACCTCCTCCTCTCGGCCCGCCGCGAGGTCGAGGCGGCGCGCGCGCTCGGCGCGACGTCGGACGCGTCGTCGCTCGCGCGCCGCCAGGAGCACCAGCGCGCAGCCCGCCGGCTCCAGGAGGACGCGCGGCGACGGGCCTGGCGGCTCGGGGGCGGGGCGGAGACCCCCGTCGCGGCGACCGAGCGGCGGCTGCGCGCCGCGCTCGAGGCCCGCGCGTCCGACGCCGTCGTGGCCGACCTCGTCCTCGACGGCGACGACGTGCTCGCCGTGCGCGTCAGCGCGACCGGCTCGCGCCTGGTGCGCCTCGCGCCGCAGGCCGCGGTGGCCGAGCAGGTGCGCCGGGCGCGGGCCGACTTCGCGGTGCTGTCCAACGTCCTCATCCCCGTGCCCATGCGCGAGGCCGCCGTCGCGTCGATCGGGCGCACGCTGGCCGCGCTCGACGACGTGCTCGTCGCCCCGCTCGAGGCGGACGGGGACCTCCACGTCGCGGCGCGCGACCTCCTGCTCGCGGTCCCGTGGGCGTCGCTGCCGTCGCGCCGCGGCCGACGGACGTGGGCCAACTCGTGGGTGGACCTGCGCGTGGGGGAGTCCGGGCGGCGCGCGGACGACGCGCTCGTCGTCGCGGGACCGGGCCTGCGGTTCTCGAGCGCGGAGGCGAAGCTCGTCGCGTCCGTGTGGGACGGCTCCGACGCGCTGACGGGTGAGGACGCGACGTGCGCCGCGGTGCTCGACGGCCTGGGCACGGCCGGGGTCGTGCACCTCGCGGCCCACGGGACGCACGAGACCGACAACCCGCTGTTCTCCTCGCTGCGGCTCGCGGACGGCCCGCTCTTCGCCCACGAGCTGGACGGGACCGACCTGCGCGGCGTCGTCGTCGTGCTCTCGGCGTGCGAGGTCGGGCTCTCGACGCCCCGGATCGGCGGCGAGTCGCTGGGGCTGACGAGCGTCCTGCTGCGCCTCGGCGCGCGCGCGGTCGTCGCGAGCGTCGCGCCGCTGCGCGACGACGTGGCCGCGCGCGTGATGCCCGCGCTCCACGCCGAGCTGCGCGACGGGGCGATGCCCGGCACGGCGCTCGCCCGCGCGATCGCCGACGAGCCGGAGCCGGTCCCCCTCGTGTGCTTCGGCCCGTTGGTGCTCTGAGCCCGGGTGCAGGTGCAGGGCGGCCGCGGTTTGGAGCACGCGCCGTCGTCCCGTACGATGGGCGTGTACCCAAGACCGCCGGTCGTCCGACGCTGCCCGCAGACTCCGTCTGCAGGACGTGACGGACCGAAGTCCCACCCCGAGGTGGAGGCCAGCGCAGGTAGCGAATCGACGACGTCCGCCCGGCCCCGCCGCGCGTGCGACCGCGAGCCCCGCGCCTGCGCGGGGCTCTTTCTCGTTCCGGGACGGACGCCGGTGGTACCACCACCGGAAGGATTGCCATGGCGAGGCCGGACAAGGCAGCCGCAGTCGCCGAGATCTCGGAGAAGTTCCGCGACTCGAACGCTGCCGTGCTGACCGAGTACCGCGGGCTCACCGTCGCGCAGCTCAAGCAGCTGCGTCGGTCGCTCAGCGGCAACGCAACCTACGCCGTGGTGAAGAACACGCTGACCGCCATCGCGGCCAAGGAGGCCGGTGTCGAGGGACTCGACGCCGACCTGCAGGGCCCTTCGGCCATCGCCTTCGTCACCGGGGACCCGGTCGAGGCAGCCAAGGGTCTGCGTGACTTTGCCAAGGCGAACCCCGCGCTGGTCATCAAGGGCGGTGTCCTCGACGGGCGCCCCCTGACCGCCGCGGAGGTCACGAAGCTCGCGGACCTCGAGTCCCGCGAGGTCCTGCTGGCCAAGGCGGCCGGCGCGATGAAGGCCAAGCTCTTCCAGGCTGCCTACGTCTTCACCGCGAACACCGCCCAGGCCGCCCGCGTCATCGATGCCCTGCGTCAGAAGCAGGAATCGGAGGGCGCTGCCGCCTGATCCGGTCCCGGGGCTCGCCCCGGGAGCGCGATCCACGCAGCGCAAGCACACACCCCGCTTCTGGCAGGCCCGCACCGGGCCGCTGCCGAGCACCGACCGAAAGGAACGCCATCATGGCGAAGCTCAGCACCGACGAGCTCATCGAGCAGTTCAAGGGCCTCACCCTCATCGAGCTCAACGAGTTCGTGAAGGCCTTCGAGGAGACCTTCGAGGTCACCGCCGCCGCCCCCGCCGCCGTCGCGGTCGCCGCCCCCGCGGGTGGCGCCGGTGGTGACGCCCCGGCCGAGGAGGAGAAGGACGAGTTCGACGTCATCCTCGAGGCCGCCGGCGACAAGAAGATCCAGGTCATCAAGGAGGTGCGCGCGCTCACGTCCCTCGGCCTGAAGGAGGCGAAGGACCTCGTGGACGGTGCCCCGAAGCCGGTCCTGGAGGGCGCGAACAAGGAGACGGCCGAGAAGGCCAAGGCTGCCCTCGAGGGCGCCGGCGCCACGGTCACCCTCAAGTGATCGCCCGCCGGTCCTGAGCGGACCGGCCAGCACGCCGCACGAGGCCCGCACCCCGCCCGGGGTGCGGGCCTCGTCGTGCCTGCGGAGGTCGCGCGGCGCGCGCGTCGTCGCACCGGCTTCACGGAACGGCCACGAGTGTGCCACCATGTGCGGGTCGACGACGCAGGACAGCGAGGTCGACGCCAGCAGGTTCGCGGCCCGTCGTCGGGCCGCAGGCGGGCGACGAGGCCCGCGGAAGTACCGGCAGGGCCGTCCCGGCCCCGGGCCGGGTGGGGTGGCGCGCCCCCGGGGTTGTGTCGTGATGCGTGTCTGGGGTATGCTCACGCTTTGCGCTGTCCTGTGCCCCCGATCTCATATACCCCCGACCACCTCGTCGACGTACGTGCGCGTCCGCGAGGTGTCGTGGCGGCGGTGATCGTGTCCAGCCCGGCGGTGCAGCGTTCTTTCGATCTGCAGGGAAGGACCCCTCTTGGCTGCCTCGCGCACCCCTTCTGCTCCGTCCGCCGACGCCATCGCGAACCGCACCGCGTCGCGTCGCCTCTCCTTCGCCAAGATCTTCGAGCCCCTCGAGGTCCCCGACCTGCTGGGCCTCCAGACCGAGAGCTTCGACTGGCTGCTCGGCAACGAGGCGTGGCAGGCGCGCGTCGCCGCCGCGGCCGAGGCCGGCCGCCAGGACGTGCCCTCGACGTCGGGCCTTGAGGAGATCTTCGAGGAGATCTCCCCGATCGAGGACTTCGGGTCCTCGATGTCCCTGTCGTTCTCCAACCACCGGTTCGAGCCGCCGAAGTACACGGCCGACGAGTGCAAGGAGAAGGACTTCACGTACGCCGCGCCGCTCTTCGTCACCGCGGAGTTCGTCAACTACAACACCGGTGAGATCAAGAGCCAGACGGTCTTCATGGGCGACTTCCCGCTCATGACCGAGCGCGGCACGTTCATCATCAACGGCACCGAGCGCGTCGTCGTCTCGCAGCTCGTCCGCTCGCCGGGCGTCTACTTCGAGCGCGCGGCGGACAAGACGAGCGACAAGGACATCTTCTCCGCGAAGATCATCCCGTCGCGCGGCGCCTGGCTCGAGTTCGAGATCGACAAGCGCGACGCCGTCGGCGTGCGCGTCGACCGCAAGCGCAAGCAGTCGGTCACCGTGCTGCTCAAGGCGCTCGGCCTGTCCGAGTCGGAGATCCGCGAGGAGTTCGCGGACTTCCCGTCGGTGCTCGACACGCTCGAGAAGGACCACGTCCACACGCAGGACGAGGCGCTCGTCGACCTGTACCGCAAGATCCGCCCGGGCGAGCCGCCGACCGTCGAGGCCGGCCGCGCGCTGCTCGAGAACTTCTACTTCAACCCCAAGCGCTACGACCTCGCGAAGGTCGGCCGCTACAAGGCGAACAAGAAGCTCGGCATCGACGCGCCGCTCACGGACTCGACGCTGTCGGTCTCGGACGTCGTCGCGACGATCAAGTACCTCGCGGCCCTGCACGCCGACCACGCGTCCATCCCGGGCACGCGCAACGGCGAGGCCGTCGACGTCCGCGTCGAGACGGACGACATCGACCACTTCGGCAACCGCCGCATCCGCGCCGTCGGCGAGCTCATCCAGAACCAGGTCCGCACGGGCCTGTCCCGGATGGAGCGCGTCGTGCGCGAGCGCATGACGACGCAGGACGTCGAGGCGATCACGCCGCAGACGCTCATCAACATCCGCCCGGTCGTGGCGTCCATCCGCGAGTTCTTCGGCACGTCGCAGCTCTCGCAGTTCATGGACCAGAACAACCCGCTCGCGGGCCTGACGCACAAGCGTCGCCTCTCGGCCCTCGGCCCGGGTGGTCTGTCGCGCGACCGCGCCGGCATGGAGGTCCGTGACGTCCACCCGTCGCACTACGGCCGCATGTGCCCGATCGAGACCCCCGAGGGCCCGAACATCGGCCTCATCGGCTCGCTCGCGTCCTACGGGCGGATCAACCCGTTCGGGTTCATCGAGACGCCGTACCGCAAGGTCGAGGCGGGCAAGGTGACCGACGAGGTCGTCTACCTCACGGCCGACGACGAGGACCGCTACATCATCGCGCAGGCGAACACGCCGCTGACCGCGGACGGCCGGTTCTCCGAGCCGCGCGTCCTCGTGCGCACCAAGGGCGGCGAGACGTCCGACGTGCCGGGCGAGCAGGTCGACTACATGGACGTGTCCCCGCGCCAGATGGTGTCGGTCGCGACCGCGCTCATCCCGTTCCTCGAGCACGACGACGCCAACCGCGCCCTCATGGGTGCGAACATGCAGCGCCAGGCCGTGCCGCTGGTCCGCTCCGAGGCCCCGCTCGTCGGGACCGGCATGGAGTGGCGCGCGGCGGTCGACGCGGGCGACGTCGTCGTCGCGTCGAAGCCCGGTGTGGTCACCGAGGTCTCGGCCGACCTCGTGCTCGTCGCGAACGACGACGGCACGACTGGCAGCTACCGCATCGCGAAGTTCCGCCGCTCGAACCAGGGCACGAGCTACAACCAGCGCGTGCTCGTCGACGAGGGCCAGCGCGTCGAGCCCGGCTCCGTCCTCGCGGACGGCCCGGCGACCGACGAGGGCGAGCTCGCGCTCGGCCGCAACCTCCTCGTGGCGTTCATGTCGTGGGAGGGCCACAACTACGAGGACGCGATCATCCTCAGCCAGCGTCTCGTGCAGGACGACGTGCTCTCCTCGATCCACATCGAGGAGCACGAGGTCGACGCGCGCGACACCAAGCTCGGCCCGGAGGAGATCACGCGGGACATCCCGAACGTCTCCGAGGACGTCCTCGCGGACCTCGACGAGCGCGGCATCATCCGCATCGGTGCCGAGGTCGGCGCGGGCGACGTCCTGGTCGGCAAGGTCACCCCGAAGGGTGAGACCGAGCTGACCCCGGAGGAGCGCCTGCTCCGCGCGATCTTCGGCGAGAAGGCGCGCGAGGTGCGCGACACCTCGCTCAAGGTGCCGCACGGCGAGTCCGGCACGGTCATCGGCGTGCGCGAGTTCAACCGCGAGGACGGCGACGAGCTGCCCGCGGGCGTGAACCAGCTCGTGCGCGTCTACATCGCGCAGCGCCGCAAGATCACGGACGGCGACAAGCTCGCCGGCCGTCACGGCAACAAGGGCGTCATCTCGAAGATCCTGCCGGTCGAGGACATGCCGTTCCTCCCCGACGGGACGCCGGTCGACGTCGTCCTCAACCCGCTGGGCGTGCCCGGCCGCATGAACGTGGGCCAGGTCCTCGAGACGCACCTCGGGTGGGTCGCGAAGCAGGGCTGGGACATCTCGCTCGCCGAGGGCAAGGACCTCTCCTGGAAGGAGAACGTCCCGGAGATCGCGGCGACGTCCGAGCCGGGCCGCCCCGTCGCCACCCCGGTGTTCGACGGCGTCCACGAGGACGCGCTCCAGGGCCTGCTCTCGACGACGATCCCGAACCGCGACGGCGACCGCATGGTCGGCGCCGACGGCAAGGCGCGCCTGTTCGACGGCCGCTCCGGCGAGCCGTTCCCGGAGCCGGTGTCCGTGGGCTACATGTACATCCTCAAGCTCCACCACCTGGTCGACGACAAGATCCACGCGCGCTCGACCGGCCCGTACTCGATGATCACCCAGCAGCCGCTCGGTGGTAAGGCGCAGTTCGGCGGTCAGCGCTTCGGCGAGATGGAGGTGTGGGCCCTCGAGGCGTACGGCGCGGCCTACACGCTGCAGGAGCTCCTCACGATCAAGTCGGACGACGTGCCCGGCCGCGTGAAGGTGTACGAGGCGATCGTCAAGGGCGAGAACATCCCGGACTCGGGCATCCCGGAGTCCTTCAAGGTTCTCCTCAAGGAGATGCAGTCGCTGTGCCTGAACGTCGAGGTGCTCTCGAGCGACGGCGTGTCCATCGAGATGCGGGAGTCGGACGACGACGTGTACCGCGCAGCCGAAGAGCTCGGCATCGACCTGTCGCGCCGCCCCAACGCGGCGTCCAGCGTCGACGAGATCTGATCTCGGGCAGGCGGGAGCGGGTCACCCCGCTCCCGCCGACGACCCCCACACCAACCGTCTTTTTGGCGTCGGGTCCGGCCACGGCCGGTCCCGGCAGGCGAAGGAAGTAGGACAACTTGCTCGACGTCAACGTCTTCGACGAGCTGCGTATCGGCCTGGCCACGGCCGACGACATCCGTGCGTGGTCGCACGGTGAGGTGAAGAAGCCCGAGACCATCAACTACCGCACCCTCAAGCCCGAGAAGGACGGCCTCTTCTGCGAGAAGATCTTCGGCCCCACCCGGGACTGGGAGTGCTACTGCGGCAAGTACAAGCGCGTGCGCTTCAAGGGCATCATCTGCGAGCGCTGCGGCGTCGAGGTGACGCGCTCGAAGGTGCGCCGTGAGCGCATGGGCCACATCGAGCTCGCCGCGCCGGTCACGCACATCTGGTTCTTCAAGGGCGTGCCCTCGCGCCTCGGCTACCTGCTGGACCTCGCCCCGAAGGACCTGGAGAAGGTCATCTACTTCGCGGCGTACATGATCACCTCGGTCGACGAGGAGGGTCGCCAGGAGGACCTCCCCAACCTCCAGAACGAGATCGACCTGGAGAAGAAGGAGATCGCGGACGCCCGCGACAACGACATCAACGCCCGCGCCCAGAAGCTCGAGGCCGACCTGGCCGAGCTCGAGGCCGAGGGTGCCAAGGCCGACGCGCGCCGCAAGGTCCGCGACTCGGCCGAGCGCGAGATGGCGCAGATCCGCAAGCGCGCGGACGCCCAGCTCGACCGTCTCGAGCAGGTCTGGGACCGGTTCAAGAACCTCAAGGTCGCCGACCTCGAGGGCGACGAGATGCTCTACCGCGCCCTCCAGGACCGCTACGGCACGTACTTCGAGGGCTCGATGGGCGCGGCGGCGATCCAGAAGCGACTCCAGGACTTCGACCTGGAGGCCGAGGCCGAGGCCCTGCGCGAGACCATCCGCACGGGCAAGGGCCAGCGCAAGACGCGTGCCCTCAAGCGCCTCAAGGTCGTCAACGCGTTCCTCACGACGACCAACTCGCCCACGGGCATGGTGCTCGACGCCGTCCCGGTCATCCCGCCGGACCTGCGCCCGATGGTGCAGCTCGACGGTGGCCGCTTCGCGACGAGCGACCTCAACGACCTGTACCGCCGCGTGATCAACCGGAACAACCGCCTCAAGCGTCTCCTCGACCTGGGCGCCCCGGAGATCATCGTCAACAACGAGAAGCGGATGCTCCAGGAGGCCGTGGACTCGCTGTTCGACAACGGCCGCCGTGGCCGCCCGGTGACGGGCCCGGGCAACCGCCCGCTGAAGTCCATCTCGGACATGCTCAAGGGCAAGCAGGGTCGTTTCCGCCAGAACCTGCTCGGCAAGCGCGTCGACTACTCGGGCCGTTCGGTCATCGTCGTCGGCCCGCAGCTCAAGCTGCACCAGTGCGGCCTGCCGAAGCAGATGGCGCTCGAGCTGTTCAAGCCGTTCGTCATGAAGCGCCTCGTGGACCTCAACCACGCGCAGAACATCAAGAGCGCCAAGCGCATGGTCGAGCGTGCCCGCCCGGTCGTGTGGGACGTGCTCGAGGAGGTCATCACCGAGCACCCCGTGCTGCTCAACCGTGCGCCGACGCTGCACCGCCTGGGCATCCAGGCGTTCGAGCCGCAGCTCGTCGAGGGCAAGGCGATCCACCTGCACCCGCTCGTGTGCGCCGCGTTCAACGCGGACTTCGACGGCGACCAGATGGCCGTCCACCTGCCCCTGAGCGCCGAGGCGCAGGCCGAGGCCCGCATCCTCATGCTCTCGAGCAACAACATCCTCAAGCCGTCGGACGGTCGTCCGGTGACCATGCCCTCGCAGGACATGATCATCGGCCTGTACCACCTGACGAGCGACCGCGAGGGCGCCGAGGGCGAGGGCCGTGCGTTCGCGTCGGTCGCCGAGGCGATCATGGCGTTCGACCAGGGCACCCTGGACCTCAACGCCAAGGTCAAGATCCGCACGACGGACCTCGTCCCGCCGGTCTCCGGCTTCGAGGCTCCCGAGGGCTGGGAGGAGGGTCAGCCGATCCTCTTCGAGACCACGCTCGGTCGCGCGCTGTTCAACGAGACGCTGCCCGTCGACTACCCGTACGTGAACTCGGTGGTCGACAAGAAGCGCCTCTCGGCGATCGTCAACGAGCTCGCGGAGCGCTACCCGAAGGTCGAGGTCGCGGCGTCGCTCGACGCGCTGAAGGCCGCCGGCTTCCGCTGGGCGACCCGCTCGGGCGTCACGATCGCGATCTCCGACGTGGCCACCCCGGTGGCGAAGGCCGAGATCCTCGAGCAGCACGAGGAGCGCGCGCTCAAGGTCCAGCAGCAGTACGACCGCGGTCTGATCACGGACGACGAGCGCCGTCAGGAGCTCATCGAGATCTGGACCCAGGCGACGGACAAGGTCGCGTCGGTCATGCGCGAGAACCTCGAGGCGAACGACCGCAACACCGTGTACCGGATGGTCGGCTCGGGTGCCCGTGGTAACTGGATGCAGGTCCGTCAGATCGCGGGTATGCGCGGTCTCGTGGCGAACCCGAAGGGCGAGATCATCCCGCGCCCGATCAAGTCCAACTACCGCGAGGGCCTGTCCGTCCTCGAGTACTTCATCGCGACGCACGGCGCCCGCAAGGGTCTGGCGGACACCGCTCTGCGGACCGCCGACTCGGGCTACCTCACGCGTCGTCTCGTGGACGTGTCGCAGGACGTCATCGTCCGCGAGGAGGACTGCGGCACCGAGCGCGGCCTGACCCTGCCGATCGCGGAGGAGCTCGCGGGCATCCTCGTGCGCCACCCGAAGGTGGAGACGAGCGTCTACTCGCGCACCCTCGCGGCCGACCTGGTCGACCCCGACGGCAACGTCGTGGGCAAGGCGGGCGACGACGCGGGCGACGTCCTCATCGACGCCGCGGTGGCCGCGGGCGTGCGCGAGGCCAAGGTGCGCTCGGTCCTCACGTGCGAGTCGCGCGTCGGCACGTGCGCCAAGTGCTACGGGCGCTCGCTCGCGACGGGCAAGCTCGTCGACATCGGCGAGGCGGTCGGCATCATCGCCGCCCAGTCGATCGGCGAGCCGGGCACGCAGCTGACGATGCGTACCTTCCACACCGGTGGTGTGGCCTCCGCGGACGACATCACGCAGGGTCTGCCGCGTGTCACGGAGCTCTTCGAGGCCCGCACCCCCAAGGGTGAGGCGCCCATCGCGGAGTTCTCCGGCCGCATCACGATCGACGACACCGAGCGCTCGCGCCGTCTGGTCCTCACGCCGGACGACGGCTCGGAGGAGATCGCGTACCCCGTGACCAAGCGCGCCCGCCTGCTCGTGCAGGACGGCGACCACGTCACGGTCGGCACGCAGCTCGTCCAGGGTGCGGTGGACCCGAAGAAGGTCCTGCGCATCCTCGGCCCGCGCGCCACGCAGAAGCACCTGGTGGACGAGGTCCAGGAGGTCTACCGCTCGCAGGGCGTGGACATCCACGACAAGCACATCGAGGTCATCGTGCGCCAGATGCTGCGCCGCGTGACCGTGCTCGACTCGGGCGACTCGCACCTCCTGCCGGGCGAGCTCGCCGAGCGCGGCCGCTTCGAGGACGCGAACCGTCGTGCGGTGGCGGAGGGTGGCCAGCCGGCCTCCGGCCGTCCCGAGCTGATGGGCATCACGAAGGCGTCGCTCGCGACGGACTCGTGGCTGTCGGCCGCCTCCTTCCAGGAGACGACGCGCGTGCTCACCGAGGCGTCGATGAGCGGTCGTCGCGACCCGCTCCTCGGCCTCAAGGAGAACGTCATCATCGGTAAGCTCATCCCGGCCGGTACCGGTCTTCCCCGGTACACCAAGGTCCAGGTCGAGCCGACCGAGCAGGCCAAGACGGAGCTCTACCCGAGCTTCGGCTACGACGAGATCGACTTCCCGGCGCTCGGCATGGGCTCCGGCGAGGCGATCCCGCTCGAGGACCTGGACTTCGGCGACTACCGCTGAGAGATCACGCCCCGCGTGCTTGTGCCGCGGGTGGCGACCGGCTTGTCCAGAATGTGAACTCATCAGGGCGGGGTACGGTGCGCGGCTATCCTGGGCTCCGCGTCATCACAGGGGGTGGTGCATGACTGATGGGGGACAGCCATGCGGAAGTTCGTCACGGCGGCGTGCAGCGTCGCTCTGGCCGTGGGTATGGGACTCGGCACCGCTGGTCCGGCGGCTGCCGGGCTGGAATACCGAGACGGCGGCAAGTGGTACTGGCAGTACACGACGATGATCCTGGAGTCGAACTACTACCACGCCAGCAAGACTCACCGGTCGAGCGTGTCGACGCCGTACGAGACCGTGCGGAGCGCGTGGAAGGCCAAGGGCGTGTGGTCCTACGCCAACACCTATCCGAACCCGGGCGGGGGCAACTCCTGCAACTACGCGCTCGCGTAGGTCCCGTGGCTGCGGGCGGCTACGTCAGCCGCTCGCAGCAGCGGGTGCAGAGTCCTGACGTTCGGCTTCTTGGAGGGTGCATGCACAGGTACGCAGGTCGAGCCGTCGTGGTGACGGCGTCGCTGGTCATGATGAGCTTCCTCGGGGCCTGCGGGGCCGCCGAGGATGACATGGCAGCAGCGCCCTCTCCCACCGGACCCTCGGACAGTGCCGTGCCCGAGTTCACGGGTCCGTTCGCTGCTGAGTTCGAGCAGGCATACCGGGACACCGCATCGGACTTCGCTCGTGGAGTCCTCGCGGACTCCGTGATCACCGATGCCGAGCACGCGGAGATGGTCGAGCTCTTCACGACATGCCTCGCCGGGAAGGGCATCGCGTTCAAGGGGTACAACGCCGACGGAGGCTTTACGACGTCGTCCGCCCCGAACCCGGAGGAAACCGACGCTCTGATCGACGAGTGCTCGGCAACCAGCGGCGAGGACGCAGTCGGTTTCCTTCACGACATCATGCGGACCAATCCCGAGAACCGCGACTGGGCGACGATCGGGGCCGAGTGCCTGGTCGAGGCAGGCGTGGTACCTGCCGACTATGGCGCCGAGGACTACTCCCTGGACAACGAGGGCAGGTTCGTCGAGTTCGACACCCTTCCCACTGATCTCCAGGAGGCGCTGCGGTCGTGCTCCGCGGACCCGCTGGGGATCCTGGAACAGCAGCAGTAGCCGATGGCCTCGTGGACCAAGATCGGCCTCACCGCCGTGGGCGCCTGTCTGTGCGCCGCGCTCGGCGTGGTCGGAACCGTCGTGTACATGAGACCGGTGACGCCGTCGTCGCTCGCCACCCCTGAGCGCTCGCTGGCCTTTCCCGTGGGAGAGGCGGAGTTCGACGACCCACGACCGGTCGAGCTGAGGCTGTCGCGCGGCGACGACCTCGCTCTCACGGTGCCAGCCACCGGCAGGGTCACGACGTCCCGCTGCAAGGCCGGTGTGCCGATGGAGTCGGGGAGCTCCGTGCTGACGGTGGACGGCGTCCCGCTCGTCGGCCTGGCGACATCGGTGCCGTTGTGGCGCGACCTGTCCCTCGGGGACGAGGGGGAGGACGTCACCGCACTCCAGACGGAGCTGGCGCGCCTCGGTTACGAGGTCGATACGGAGGGGCCCTTGCGGAGGGCCGCGCTCCGGGCGTTGCGCGACCTCTACGAGCAGGCGGGCGAGAAGCCCGGTGCTCTCGATCGCGTGACGATCGACCGCATCGTGTGGCTCCCCGCGCCGTCGACGTCGGTCAACGAGTGCCTGGCGACGGTCGGGAGCACGGTTGCGGCGGGGGATCCGGTGGCCTCGGTCCCGGGTGCGCTCGAGAGCGTCACCGTCGCCGAGCCACCCGAGGGGCTGGTTCCTGGCGACCGCGTCCTGGTCGTCGACGGGACGAGCGTCCCCGTCGACGCAGCACTCGCGGTCTCCGACCCGGCGGCACTCGTGCAGCTCAGCCCGCTGCCGTCGCTCCAGCCGACCAGCACCGACGGCGACGCCGGCCGCGCCGGTGCGCCGACCGCCCAGCTCGTGCTCGCCGCGCCGCAGGCGGTGTCGGTCGTCCCGCCGTCCGCGCTGTTCGGCGCAGCGGATGGTCGTGGCTGCGTCCTGTCCGACGGCGTGGTGCGCGCGGTCGGCATCGTCGGGTCACAGCTGGGCCAGTCGTTCGTCGTCGTCGACGGGCCGGAGCCCCTCGCGACCGTCGACACGGACCCCGCACCGGGCACGCCGTGCATCTAGAGACGGACGATCTGGGTCATCGGTTCCCTGGCCGCCCGTGGTTGTTCCGGCACCTGGACGCTCGCCTCGAGCCCGGGCGCGTCTACGCGCTGACCGGTCCCTCCGGGTCGGGGAAGAGCACGCTCCTGAGCCTGCTCGCCGGATGGTCCGAACCGACGGAGGGTTCGATCCGTCGTGCGGGGATCGGCCACGTCGGCTGGGTCTTCCAGAACCCGCACGGCACCCCGCGTCGGACGGCCCTCGACCATGTCACGCTCCCCCTTCTGGCCACGGGGCTCGGCCCACGCACCGCCGAGCGCGAGGCGACCGAGATCCTGGAACGGTTCGCGCTGTCGTCCGTCGCGGCCCAGGAGTTCCGGCGGCTGTCCGGCGGCGAGGCGCAGCGGTTGATGCTCGCGCGCGCCATCGCCGGCCGGCCGGGGTTGCTCCTCGTCGACGAGCCGACCGCGCAGCTCGACCTCCCGACGGCGCGGCGTGTCAACGACGCGATCGCACGGCTGGCGACCGACGCGACGATCGTGGTCGTCGCCACGCACGACGAGCACACCCGCGACGCGTGCACCGACCACGTCGACCTCGCGAGGTTCGAGGCCCGGGACGGAGCCACGACGTGAGGCTCCGGTCGATCCTGCGCGAGGTCGGGCGCAACGTCCTCACCGGGACCACCCGGAGCGTGCTGCTCACGTCGGTGCTCGGGGCGGTCTGCCTGGTGCTGCTCGGCGCCGACCTCCTCGCCGTCCGCAGCATCGAGAACGCAGCGACGGCCTTCCGGGAGGCAGGAGGGTCTACGATGACGATCGTCGCGAGCGGGCGGGTCGACGGCGCGCGCTGCGAGGCGCTCGGGCAGATCTCCGGCGTACGAGCAGCAGGGGCCCTGGCGCTCCCGCAGGAGAAGGTGACGGCGTCGAGCCTCCCCGGGGCTCCGCTCCCGGCGGGGTACGCGACGGACGGTTTTCTCTCCGTGGTCCACGCCGACGTCGACCGGGGAGGCGGGGTGGTGCTGTCGGAAGACGCAGCCCGCACCCTGGGGAGGGTCCGGGCAGATGTGCTGGAGACGACGGACGGTCCGACCCGGGTGGCGGGTACCTTTCCCTATCCGGTGGACGGCCGACGGTCGGGGCTCGGGTACCTGGCGTTGCTCCCCGGCGGAGACCGGGCCGTGTTCGACGAGTGCTGGGTGGAGGCCTGGCCGCAGGACGAGCGACTCCGGACGCTCCTGTTCACGACGTTGTTGCCGCCGGCCGACGAGAGCACGGACGACCCGGTCGTCGGCCAGCTCAACGCCTCGCTCGGCGCCGCGTTCGACGGGCACGCCCGGTTCGCGGACCGGATCACACGGTTCGGCGGCGTCGTCGCCGGGGTCTTCGCGCTCCTGCTCGGGATCGTCGCGGTCCGCGCCCGTCGGGTCGAGCTCGCGGCGGCCCTGCACGACAGGGTGCGGGCGGCCGACCTGTGGTCGATGTCGCTCCTCGAGGCGACGGCCTGGGTCGTACCACCCCTCGCGGTGTGCATGGCGACGTCGATGCTCGTGCTCGGAGCTCGGGGCGACCTTCTCCTCGCTGCCGTCCTCGGCGCGCGCGTCGCGATCCCGGCGGGGCTCGGCGCCCTGCTCGGTACCATGTTCGGGCTGGCGCTGACCCGCGAGCGTCATCTCTTCCTCTACGCCAAGGACCGGTGAGACGCGCGGCTCGTCGCGTCCTGATCGCCGACCGCGCGTCTGCCTGCCCGCTGTGGTAGCCTGGTGAACCGTGCCCGCGCCGTCGGGCCCTCCGTGATGTCCCTGGCGGGGCGGTGTCAGCGAGTGATCGCTCCCACCTCCGCGTGGCGGTCTCCGGACGGGCCGATGTGAGTGCCCGGGCATTCCGGATCCCGGTCCAGACGGCGCCTCGCGCCCGCGGCCGGGCGACGGACCATCGAGCCGGTGGTAGGTGGCTGCTGCAGCGTGTCTCGCGCTGCGGGTGCCTCGTGCGATCGGCTCCAGCAGCCAGCACGACCACCATCGGGGATAGCCCCGGTAGCTCGAGAAGACACGGAGACGTAGTGCCTACGATCCAGCAGCTCGTCCGCAAGGGGCGGACCTCGAAGGTGGGGAAGTCCAAGACTCCCGCCCTCAAGGGCTCCCCGCAGCGGCGCGGTGTGTGCACGCGCGTGTACACCACCACCCCGAAGAAGCCGAACTCCGCGCTGCGCAAGGTCGCTCGCGTGAAGCTCTCCTCCCAGGTCGAGGTCACGGCCTACATCCCCGGCGTCGGCCACAACCTCCAGGAGCACTCCATCGTGCTCGTGCGCGGCGGTCGTGTGAAGGACCTCCCGGGTGTGCGCTACAAGATCGTGCGCGGCGCGCTCGACACGCAGGGCGTGAAGAACCGCAAGCAGGCCCGCAGCCGCTACGGCGCCAAGAAGGAGAAGAGCTGATGCCTCGCAAGGGCCCGGCCCCGAAGCGGCCGCTCATCGTCGACCCCGTCTACGGGTCGCCCGTCGTCACGCAGCTCATCAACAAGGTGCTGCTCGACGGCAAGAAGTCCACCGCCGAGTCGATCGTCTACGGCGCCCTCGAGGGCGTCCGTGCGAAGACCGACGGCGACCCGGTCGTCGTCCTCAAGCGCGCGCTCGAGAACGTGCGCCCCGCGCTCGAGGTCCGCTCGCGCCGCGTCGGCGGTGCGACCTACCAGGTCCCCGTCGAGGTGCGTCCCGCACGTGCCACGACCCTCGCGCTGCGCTGGCTCACGGACTACTCGCGCGCCCGTCGCGAGAAGACGATGACCGAGCGCCTCATGAACGAGATCCTCGACGCCAGCAACGGCCTCGGTGCCGCGGTGAAGCGTCGCGAGGACATGCACAAGATGGCGGAGTCCAACAAGGCCTTCGCCCACTACCGCTGGTAGTCCGCCCGACCGGCCTCGGGGACCTCCTGGTCCCCGGGGCCGTCGGCGGGTCTCCGGCCGGCCACCCCGGTCCGAGCAGCGCCCCCGACTCAACCCACCTAGCGAGGGAAACAGACCGTGGCACTTGACGTGCTGACCGACCTGAACAAGGTCCGCAACATCGGCATCATGGCCCACATCGATGCCGGGAAGACCACGACCACCGAGCGCATCCTGTTCTACACGGGTGTGAACTACAAGATCGGTGAGACGCACGACGGCGCGTCGACGATGGACTGGATGGAGCAGGAGCAGGAGCGCGGCATCACGATCACGTCGGCCGCGACGACCTGCTACTGGAAGAACAACCAGATCAACATCATCGACACGCCCGGCCACGTCGACTTCACGGTCGAGGTCGAGCGCTCCCTGCGCGTGCTCGACGGCGCCGTCGCCGTCTTCGACGGCAAGGAGGGCGTGGAGCCGCAGTCGGAGACGGTGTGGCGCCAGGCGGACAAGTACAACGTCCCGCGCATCTGCTTCGTCAACAAGATGGACAAGCTCGGCGCGGACTTCTACTTCACCGTCGACACCATCATCAACCGCCTCAAGGCGAAGCCGCTGGTGATCCAGCTGCCGATCGGTGCCGAGAACGACTTCATCGGCGTCGTCGACCTCATCGAGCAGAAGGCTCTGGTGTGGCACGGCGAGACCAAGCTCGGCGAGGCGTACGACACCGAGGAGATCCCGGCCGACCTCGTCGAGAAGGCCGAGCAGTACCGCAACGAGCTCATCGAGGCCGTCGCGGAGGCTGACGAGGAGCTGCTCGAGAAGTACCTCGGCGGCGAGGAGCTCACGGTCGCGGAGATCAAGTCCGGGATCCGCAAGCTCGTCATCGCGGGCGAGGCGTTCCCCGTGCTGTGCGGCTCCGCGTTCAAGAACAAGGGCGTCCAGCCCATGCTCGACGCGGTCATCGACTACCTGCCGTCGCCGCTCGACGTGCCGGCCATCGAGGGCCACGACCCGAAGGACGAGGAGAAGACGGTCGAGCGTCACCCCGACGCCACCGAGCCGTTCTCCGCGCTCGCCTTCAAGGTCGCCGCACACCCGTTCTTCGGCAAGCTCACCTACGTCCGCGTGTACTCCGGCCGTGTCGAGCAGGGCGCCCAGGTGCTCAACTCGACCAAGGGCAAGAAGGAGCGCATCGGGAAGCTCTTCCAGATGCACTCCAACAAGGAGAACCCGGTCCAGGAGGCGTCGGCCGGTCACATCTACGCGTTCATCGGGCTCAAGGACGTCACCACGGGTGACACCCTGACCGCGATCGACGCGCCGGTGATCCTCGAGTCGATGACCTTCCCGGAGCCCGTCATCGACGTGGCGATCGAGCCGAAGACGAAGGCCGACCAGGAGAAGCTCTCGACGGCGATCCAGAAGCTCGCCGAGGAGGACCCGACCTTCCGCGTCAAGCTGGACGAGGAGACCGGCCAGACCGTCATCGGCGGCATGGGCGAGCTCCACCTCGACATCCTCGTCGACCGCATGCGTCGCGAGTTCAAGGTCGAGGCGAACGTCGGCAAGCCGCAGGTCGCGTACCGCGAGACGATCCGCCGCAAGGCCGAGAAGATCGAGTACACGCACAAGAAGCAGACCGGTGGCTCCGGGCAGTTCGCGAAGGTCCAGGTGACCTTCGAGCCGCTCGACACGGCCGAGGGCGAGCTCTACGAGTTCGACAACGCCGTGACCGGTGGTCGCATCCCGCGCGAGTACATCCCCAGCGTCGACGCCGGTATCCAGTCCGCGATGGAGCTCGGCGTGCTCGCCGGCTTCCCGCTGGTCGGGGTCAAGGCGACCCTGCTCGACGGCGCCTACCACGAGGTCGACTCCTCGGAGATGGCGTTCAAGATCGCCGGCTCGATGGTCCTCAAGGAGGGCGTCAAGCGGGCGGACCCGGTTCTGCTGGAGCCGGTGATGGCGGTCGAGGTGCGTACGCCCGAGGAGTACATGGGCGACGTCATCGGTGACCTGAACTCACGTCGTGGAATGATCCAGTCCATGGAGGACGCGACGGGTGTGAAGGTCGTCCGGGCCCACGTACCGTTGTCAGAGATGTTCGGGTACATCGGTGACCTCCGGTCCAAGACCCAGGGTCGCGCCGTGTACTCGATGCAGTTCGACAGCTACGCCGAGGTTCCTCGGAACGTTGCCGAAGAGATCATCAAGAAGACCCGGGGCGAGTGAGTCCCCACAGGTCGAAGACCCGCACAACCATCAACCTGTAGGAAACCGCAACGCCCCGCGGATGTAGGATCTCTCGGTCGACATTCGCAACGTTCGGCACATCTACCCAAGTCCCAGGAGGACCCCAGTGGCTAAGGCCAAGTTCGAGCGGACCAAGCCGCACGTCAACATCGGCACCATCGGTCACGTCGACCACGGTAAGACGACGCTGACGGCGGCGATCTCGAAGACGCTCGCGGACACGTACCCGGACCTGCCGGCGAACGTCCAGCGCAACTTCGACGAGATCGACGCGGCTCCCGAGGAGAAGCAGCGCGGTATCACGATCAACATCGCGCACATCGAGTACGAGACGCCGAAGCGCCACTACGCGCACGTCGACGCCCCGGGTCACGCCGACTACATCAAGAACATGATCACCGGTGCCGCCCAGATGGACGGCGCGATCCTGGTGGTCGCCGCGACCGACGGTCCGATGGCCCAGACGCGCGAGCACGTCCTGCTCGCCCGTCAGGTCGGCGTGCCGTACCTGCTCGTCGCGCTGAACAAGTCCGACATGGTCGACGACGAGGAGATCCTCGAGCTCGTCGAGATGGAGGTGCGCGAGCTCCTCTCCTCGCAGGAGTTCGACGGCGACAACGCGCCGGTCGTGCGCGTGTCGGGTCTCAAGGCGCTCGAGGGCGACCCCGAGTGGACCGCGAAGATCATCGAGCTCATGGAGGCCGTGGACGAGAACGTCCCGGAGCCCGTCCGCGAGCTGGACAAGCCGTTCCTCATGCCTGTCGAGGACGTCTTCACGATCACCGGTCGTGGCACCGTCGTCACCGGCAAGGTGGAGCGTGGCACGCTCGACCTCAACTCGGACGTCGAGATCGTCGGCATCCGCGCGCCCCAGAAGACCACGGTCACGGGCATCGAGACGTTCCACAAGCAGATGGACCAGGCTCAGGCCGGCGACAACACCGGTCTGCTCCTGCGCGGCATCAAGCGTGAGGACGTCGAGCGCGGCCAGGTCGTCGTGAAGCCGGGTTCGATCACCCCGCACACGCAGTTCGAGGCGCAGGTCTACATCCTGGGCAAGGACGAGGGCGGCCGTCACAACCCGTTCTACTCGAACTACCGTCCGCAGTTCTACTTCCGCACGACGGACGTCACCGGCGTCATCACGCTGCCCGAGGGCACCGAGATGGTCATGCCCGGCGACAACACCGAGATGACGGTCGAGCTCATCCAGCCGATCGCCATGGAGGAGGGCCTCGGCTTCGCCATCCGTGAGGGTGGCCGCACCGTGGGCTCGGGCCGCGTCACCAAGATCCTCAAGTGATCTGACGCTGCTCTCGCAGCACTCGTCGAAGGCCCGGTCCCGTCCGCGGGGCCGGGCCTTCGGCCTGCGGTCACCGTCACAGCCGCCCGTCCCGGTCTCGACTTGGACGGGGCGGGGTTCGTGTGGCAGACTGTTCAGGTTGCCTGTTACGGGTGCGCTCTTTCACGTGTCGAACAGTGTGTTGAACCGGTCCTCCTCCGCGAGGACCAGGACCCCGGGATCCGCTCCCGGGTCTGCGGGTTGAGCTCTCTGTCGTCATGGATCGAGTACCCCGCGGAACACACAGTTCCGACAGGCTCGCACAAACGTTGTGGTCCGGTCGCCGGCCCGTGCGTCAGCACGGGGCGGGCGGAGGATCACATATCCAACGGCCCTGCGCCTCACGGCGTGTGCGCCCAGGTGCGTCGCGACTACGCGACACGCCCGAGCGCGGGGGTCGGACAGCTAGCGGTTCGAGAGAGAGAGTCAGACGACGCCATGGCGGGACAGAAGATCCGCATCCGGCTCAAGTCCTACGACCACGAGGTCATCGACAGCTCGGCGCGCAAGATCGTCGACACGGTGACGCGCGCTGGTGCAACGGTCGTGGGTCCGGTGCCGCTGCCGACGGAGAAGAACGTCTTCTGCGTCATCCGGTCGCCTCACAAGTACAAGGACAGCCGCGAGCACTTCGAGATGCGCACGCACAAGCGGCTGATCGACATCATCGATCCCACGCCGAAGGCCGTCGACTCGCTCATGCGTCTCGACCTGCCTGCCGACGTGAACATCGAGATCAAGCTCTGAGGCTGGAGGACATCATGACTACCCCCCAGCAGAACGCGCGTCCGGTCACCGCGGTGCTCGGCACGAAGCTCGGGATGACGCAGCTCTGGGACGAGGCCGGTCGCCTCGTGCCCGTGACGGTCGTCGCCGTCGGCACGAACGTCGTGACGCAGGTGCGCACGGCGGACGCCGACGGGTACGCGGCAGTGCAGCTCGCCTACGGCCAGATCGACCCGCGCAAGGTCACCAAGCCGCTGAAGGGCCACTTCGAGAAGGCCGGCGTCACGCCGCGCCGCCACGTCGCCGAGGTCCGCACCTCCGACGCCGCCGAGTACGCGCTCGGCCAGGAGATCACCGCGGAGGCCTTCGAGGCCGGCGCCGTGGTCGACGTCGTGGGCACGACCAAGGGCAAGGGCACCGCCGGTGTCATGAAGCGTCACGGCTTCTCCGGCGTCGGCGCCTCGCATGGTGCGCACCGCAACCACCGCAAGCCGGGCTCGATCGGTGGGGCCTCGACCCCGTCGCGCGTGTTCAAGGGCCTGCGCATGGCCGGTCGCATGGGCAACGCCCGCCAGACCACCCAGAACCTGACCGTCCACGCGGTCGACGCCGAGAAGGGTCTGCTGCTCGTCAAGGGCGCGGTTCCCGGCCCCAAGGGCGGCGTCGTCCTCGTGCGCAGCGCCGCGAAGGGAGCGTGAGCACCATGACCGCTCTGACCGTTGACGTGCTGGACCCCAAGGGCAAGAAGGCCGGCACCGCCGAGCTCCCCGCCGAGGTGTTCGACGTCGAGCTCAACGTCCCGCTGATCCACCAGGTCGTCGTCGCCCAGCGTGCTGCCGCGCGCCAGGGCACCCACGACACCAAGACCCGCGGCGAGGTCCGCGGTGGTGGTCGCAAGCCGTACAAGCAGAAGGGCACCGGCCGCGCCCGCCAGGGTTCGACCCGTGCGCCGCAGTTCGCCGGCGGTGGCACCGTCCACGGCCCGACGCCGCGCTCGTACGACCAGCGGACGCCCAAGAAGATGAAGGCCGCCGCGCTCCGCGGTGCCCTCTCGGACCGCGCCCGCAACGGCCGCGTCCACGTCGTGACCGGCTTCGGCGTCGACGGCCTGCCGTCGACCAAGACCGCCCTTGCGACGCTCGCCAAGCTCTCCGAGCGCAAGCACGTCCTCGTCGTCACCGAGCGTGGTGACGAGCTGACGATCAAGTCGCTGCGGAACGTCGAGCAGGTCCACCTCCTGGTGGCCGACCAGCTCAACACCTACGACGTGCTCGTCTCCGACGACGTCGTCTTCACGCAGGGCGCGCTCGACGCGTTCCTGGCGGGCCCGGCCACGGGTCGCTCCGCGAAGGCCGTCGCCACCTCGACCGAGGCGGACGAGACTGCTGCCGAGGAGGCCTCGAAGTGACCACCGTGACCAAGGACCCCCGTGACGTGATCCTCGCGCCGGTCGTCTCCGAGAAGAGCTACGGCCTGCTCGACGAGGGCAAGTACACGTTCGTCGTCGACCCGCAGGCCAACAAGACCGAGATCAAGATCGCCGTCGAGCAGATCTTCTCGGTCAAGGTCGCCTCGGTGAACACGATCAACCGCAAGGGCAAGACGCGTCGCACGCGTTTCGGCCTGGGCAAGCGCAAGGACACCAAGCGTGCGATCGTCACCCTCCGCGAGGGCACGATCGACATCTTCGGCTGAGCCGACGAGAGCAGATTGAGGACAGATCCCCATGGGAATCCGTAAGTACAAGCCGACGACGCCCGGCCGCCGCGGCTCGAGCGTCGCCGACTTCGCCGAGATCACGCGCTCGCAGCCGGAGAAGTCTCTGGTCCGCCCGCTCTCCAAGAGCGGCGGCCGCAACAGCTCCGGCCGGATCACCACCCGTCACAAGGGTGGTGGCCACAAGCGTGCGTACCGCGTGATCGACTTCCGTCGCCACGACAAGGACGGCGTGCCCGCCAAGGTCGCGCACATCGAGTACGACCCGAACCGCACGGCGCGCATCGCGCTCCTGCACTACGCGGACGGCGAGAAGCGCTACATCGTCGCGCCGGCGAAGCTCAAGCAGGGCGACGTCGTCGAGAACGGTGCGGGCGCGGACATCAAGCCCGGCAACAACCTGCCGCTGCGCAACATCCCGACCGGTACGGTCATCCACGCCATCGAGCTCAAGCCCGGTGGCGGCGCGAAGATCGCCCGCTCGGCCGGTGCGTCGGTGCAGCTCGTCGCCAAGGACGGCCCGTACGCGCAGCTGCGCATGCCCTCCGGCGAGATCCGCAACGTCGACCTGCGCTGCCGCGCCACGGTCGGCGAGGTCGGCAACGCCGAGCAGTCGAACATCAACTGGGGCAAGGCCGGCCGCATGCGCTGGAAGGGCAAGCGCCCGACCGTCCGCGGTGTCGCCATGAACCCGATCGACCACCCGCACGGTGGTGGTGAGGGCAAGACCTCCGGTGGTCGCCACCCGGTGAGCCCCTGGGGCCAGCCGGAGGGTCGTACCCGCCGTCCGAACAAGCCGAGCGACAAGCTGATCGTGCGTCGTCGCCGTACCGGCAAGAAGCGCTGATAGGAGCCTGGAGACATGCCTCGTAGCCTGAAGAAGGGCCCCTTCGTCGACGACCACCTGCAGAAGAAGGTGGACGCTCAGAACGAGAAGGGGACCAAGAACGTCATCAAGACCTGGTCCCGTCGGTCGGTCATCACGCCCGACTTCCTCGGTCACACGTTCGCCGTGCACGACGGTCGCAAGCACACGCCGGTGTTCGTCACCGAGTCGATGGTCGGCCACAAGCTCGGCGAGTTCGCTCCCACGCGGACCTTCCGCGGCCACGTGAAGGACGACAAGAAGGGTCGTCGCCGCTGACCCCCGGGTCAGTCTGGTGACGACCTGGACGGTCAAGAGACAAGAAGGCAGGACAGCAATGGAAGCCAAGGCGCAGGCGCGGTTCGTCCGTGTCACGCCCCAGAAGGCCCGGCGCGTCGTGGACCTCATCCGTGGCAAGCAGGCCTCCGAGGCCGTCGCGGTGCTGAAGTTCGCACCGCAGGCGGCGAGCGAGCCCGTCCGCAAGGTCGTGGAGAGCGCCATCGCCAACGCCCGGGTGAAGGCAGACCGCGCGAGCGAGGCGTTCGAGGAGCAGGAGCTCGTCGTGCGTGAGGCGTTCGTCGACGAGGGTCCGACCCTCAAGCGTTTCCGCCCGCGCGCCCAGGGCCGTGCGAACCGCATCCTCAAGCGCACCAGCCACATCACCGTGGTCGTCGCTCCGCGTGAGAACACGAAGGGAAGTGCCCGATAGTGGGACAGAAGGTTCACCCGCACGGGTACCGCCTCGGCATCACCACCGACCACCGGTCGCGCTGGTTCGCCGACAGCACCAAGCCCGGCCAGCGGTACCGCGACTACGTCCGTGAGGACGTCCAGATCCGCAAGCTCATGAGCACCGGTCTCGAGCGCGCGGGCATCTCCAAGGTCGAGATCGAGCGCACCCGCGACCGCGTCCGCGTGGACATCCACACGGCGCGTCCGGGCATCGTCATCGGCCGCCGTGGCGCCGAGGCCGACCGCATCCGCGGCGAGCTCGAGAAGCTCACGGGCAAGCAGGTGCAGCTCAACATCCTCGAGGTGAAGAACGCCGAGACGGACGCGCAGCTCGTCGCGCAGGGCATCGCCGAGCAGCTCGCGAGCCGCGTCTCGTTCCGTCGCGCCATGCGCAAGGGCATCCAGTCCGCGCAGCGCGCCGGTGCCAAGGGCATCCGCGTGCAGGTCTCCGGCCGCCTCGGCGGCGCGGAGATGAGCCGGTCGGAGTTCTACCGCGAGGGTCGTGTGCCGCTGCACACGCTGCGCGCGTACATCGACTACGGCTTCTTCGAGGCCCGCACGACCTTCGGCCGCATCGGCGTGAAGGTGTGGATCTACAAGGGCGACGTCACCGAGAAGGAGTTCGCCGCGCAGCAGGCCACGGCCGCTCCGCGCCAGGGCCGTGGCGGCCCGCGCGGTGAGCGTGGCGGCGACCGTCGCGGTGGCCGTCGTCCCGAGCGTTCGGCCGAGCGGACCCCCGCGTCCGAGTCGCCGGCGGCGCCCGAGCAGGCTGCTCCCGCCGCGGAGGCGAAGGCCCCTGAGACCGGAACGGAGGCCTGAGTCATGCTGATCCCGCGCAGGCTCAAGCACCGCAAGCAGCACCACCCGTCGCGCTCCGGCGCGGCGAAGGGTGGCACGCAGATCGCGTTCGGCGAGTACGGCATCCAGGCTCTCGAGCCGGCGTACGTGACGAACCGCCAGATCGAGGCTGCTCGTATCGCGATGACCCGTCACATCAAGCGTGGCGGAAAGGTCTGGATCAACATCTACCCGGACCGCCCGCTGACCAAGAAGCCCGCCGAGACCCGCATGGGTTCCGGTAAGGGCTCGCCCGAGTGGTGGGTCGCCAATGTCAAGCCCGGCCGCATCGTCTTCGAGCTGGCTGGTGTCCCGGAGCCCCTGGCGCGCGAGGCCATGCGTCGCGCGATCCACAAGCTCCCGATGAAGTGCCGTTTCGTGGTGCGCGAGGGTGGTGGCAACTGATGGCAATCGGAACGAAGGGGCTCGCCCCCGTCGACCTCGACGCCAAGGACGACGAGTCGCTCGTCGCCGAGCTCAAGAAGGCCAAGGAGGAGCTCTTCAACCTCCGTTTCCAGTCGGCCACCGGCCAGCTGGAGAGCCACGGGCGCCTCAAGGCCGTCCGCCGCGACATCGCGCGGATCTACACGATCCTGCGTGAGCGCGAGCTCGGCATCCGTACCGCGCCGAGCGCCGAGTGAGTGAGGCTGGAATGAGCGAGAACGCAACGAACGCGCCCGAGGTCGCCGAGGCGACCGAGCAGCGCGCGTACCGCAAGACGCGCCGCGGCTACGTCGTGAGCGACAAGATGGACAAGACCGTGGTGGTCGAGGTCGAGGACCGGGTCAAGCACCCGCTCTACGGCAAGGTCATCCGCCGCACGAGCAAGGTCAAGGCGCACGACGAGCAGAACTCTGCCGGCGTGGGCGACCTCGTGCTCATCATGGAGACCCGCCCGCTGTCCGCGACCAAGCGGTGGCGCCTGGTGGAGATCCTCGAGAAGGCCAAGTGATCCACCGGTCGTGGGGGGGGGGGGGGGGGGCCCCCCCGCCCCCCCCCCCCCGCCCCCCCCCCCGGGGGGGCGGGGGGGCCCCCCCCCCCCCCCCCCCCCCCCCCCGGGGGCGGGGGGCCCCCCCCCCCCCCCCCCCCCCCACCGCTCTCGTGCCGCACCGCGGTGCGGCAACCAGTGAGGACAGGTCGGGCGGGACCGCCGCCCGGTCCTGGCCGGTTCACCCGCGAGGGACCCGGCACTGACAGCTATCCGTTCGGCAAGGCTCGCGTCCCGCGAGAACCGGCTCGACGACAGGAGTTCATTACATGATCCAGCAGGAGTCGCGACTTCGTGTCGCCGACAACACGGGTGCCAAGGAGATCCTCTGCATCCGTGTTCTCGGTGGCTCGGGCCGTCGCTACGCCGGAATCGGCGACGTCATCGTCGCAACCGTCAAGGACGCGATCCCGGGCGGCAACGTGAAGAAGGGTGACGTGGTCAAGGCCGTCGTCGTCCGCACCGCCAAGGAGCGCCGTCGTCCGGACGGTTCCTACATCAAGTTCGACGAGAACGCCGCCGTCATCCTCAAGAACGACGGCGAGCCGCGCGGTACGCGCATCTTCGGCCCGGTCGGGCGCGAGCTGCGCGACAAGCGGTTCATGAAGATCATCTCGCTGGCTCCGGAGGTGCTCTGACCATGGCCAAGATCAAGAAGGGCGACCTCGTCGTCGTCATCGCCGGCAAGGACAAGGGCAAGCAGGGCCGCGTCCTCGAGGTGCTCACCGACCGTGACCGCGTCATCGTCGAGGGCGTCCAGCGCGTCACCAAGCACACCAAGGTCGGCCAGTCGCAGCGCGGCTCGCGGACCGGTGGGATCGAGACCGTCGAGGCCCCGATCCACATCAGCAACGTGATGGTCGTCGACCCGGAGACCAAGAAGGGCACCCGCGTCGGGTACCGCACCGAAGAGGTCGAGCGTGACGGCCGCAAGCGCACCGTTCGCGTGCGCGTCGCCAAGCGCTCCGGGAAGGACATCTGATGAGCACCGAGATCGTTGCCCCTGAGGTGCCCCGCCTGAAGCAGCGCTACCGCGACGAGATCGTCGCCGGTCTGCGCGAGGAGTTCGGGCACGACAACGTCAACCAGGTCGCCCGCGTCACGAAGATCGTCGTGAACATGGGTGTCGGTGACGCCGCGAAGGACTCGAAGCTCATCGAGGGCGCCATCCGCGACCTGTCCGCGATCACCGGCCAGAAGCCGCAGGTGACCAAGGCCCGCAAGTCCATCGCGCAGTTCAAGCTGCGCGAGGGCATGCCGATCGGCGCGCACGTCACGCTGCGCGGCGACCGCATGTGGGAGTTCCTGGACCGCCTGCTGTCGATCGCCCTGCCGCGCATCCGCGACTTCCGCGGCCTGTCGCCCAAGCAGTTCGACGGGCACGGCAACTACACGTTCGGCCTCACGGAGCAGTCGATGTTCCACGAGATCGACCAGGACAAGATCGACCGTGTCCGCGGTATGGACATCACGATCGTGACCACGGCGACGACCGATGACGAGGGCCGCTCCCTGCTGCGCCGTCTCGGCTTCCCCTTCAAGGAGAACTGACATGGCGAAGAAGGCCCTGATCAACAAGGCGGCCGCCAAGCCGAAGTTCGCGGTCCGCGCCTACACCCGGTGCCAGAAGTGCGGTCGGCCGCACTCGGTGTACCGCAAGTTCGGCCTGTGCCGCATCTGCGTGCGCGAGATGGCCCACCGTGGTGAGCTCCCGGGCGTCACCAAGAGCAGCTGGTAACAACTACGTCGTAGGTCCTGGCGGAGCGCGTCGCACGACGCGCCTCCGCCCGGATACCACGTCGAGGAAGGGCTAGAGCCCGATGACGATGACCGACCCGATCGCAGACATGCTCACGCGTCTGCGGAACGCGAACTCGGCTTACCACGAGACGGTGACCATGCCGTACTCGAAGCTGAAGTCGCACATTGCCGAGATCCTCCAGGCCGAGGGCTACATCTCCGGCTGGAGCGTCGAGGACGCGAAGGTGGGCAAGAACCTCACCATCCAGCTGAAGTTCGGCCCGAACCGCGAGCGCAGCCTCTCCGGCGTGCGCCGCGTGTCGAAGCCCGGCCTGCGCAAGTACGTCAAGTCCACCGAGCTGCCGAAGGTTCTCGGCGGCCTGGGCGTGGCGATCCTGTCCACGTCCTCCGGTCTGCTCACCGACAAGCAGGCCGCCACGAAGGGCGTGGGCGGCGAAGTCCTCGCCTACGTCTGGTAATCCGGAAAGGAGATACGCCATGTCTCGAATCGGCAAGATCCCCGTTCCGGTGCCCGCCGGAGTGGACGTCACCATCAGCGGTGCGCTCGTGACCGTGAAGGGCCCCAAGGGCTCGCTCGAGCACCACGTGCCCGCCCCCATCCAGGTCGCTCAGGAGGACGGCACCCTCGTGGTGACGCGCCCGAACGACGAGCGCGAGTCCCGCGCGCTGCACGGCCTCACGCGCACCCTGCTGGCGAACATCGTCCAGGGCGTGACGCAGGGCTACGAGAAGAAGCTCGAGATCGTCGGCACCGGTTACCGCGTGACCGCCAAGGGCTCGGACCTCGAGTTCGCCCTCGGCTTCAGCCACCCGGTCGTCGTGACGCCGCCCGCGGGCATCACGTTCGCGGTCGAGAGCCCGACGAAGTTCTCGGTCTCCGGCATCGACAAGCAGCAGGTCGGCGAGGTCGCAGCGAACATCCGCAAGATCCGCAAGCCCGAGCCGTACAAGGGCAAGGGTGTGCGTTACGCCGGCGAGGTCGTCCGCCGCAAGGTCGGAAAGGCTGGTAAGTAACGATGGCTCTGAAGGTTCTCGGCAAGGGCAAGGCCGTCGCGCGTCAGCGCCGCCACCTGCGCCTGCGCAAGAAGATCAAGGGGACCGCCGCTCGTCCGCGCCTCGTGGTGACGCGCTCCTCGCGTCACATCACGGCCCAGGTCGTGGACGACACGATCGGCCAGACACTCGCGTCGGCCTCGTCGCTCGAGGCGGACCTGCGTGCGCTCGACGGCGACAAGAGCGCCAAGGCCCGCAAGGTCGGCGAGCTCGTCGCCGAGCGTGCGAAGGCCAAGGGCGTCGACGCGGTCGTGTTCGACCGTGGCGGCAACAAGTACCACGGTCGGGTCGCTGCGGTCGCCGACGGCGCCCGCGAGGGCGGTCTGTCCCTGTGACGACGACGACCATCCCCACACGGAAGCAAAGGATTCTCTGATGGCTGCAGGGCAGCGCAGCAACACCGGCGCCCCCACGGGTGCCGCCAACGAGTCGAGCGACCAGAACGCGCGCGGGGGGCGCCGCGACGACCGTCGCGGTGACCGTCGCGACGGTCGCCGTGGCGACGCAGCCGAGAAGAACGCCTTCGTCGAGCGCGTCGTCACCATCAACCGCGTCGCCAAGGTCGTCAAGGGCGGCCGCCGCTTCAGCTTCACCGCGCTCGTCGTGGTGGGCGACGGCGACGGCACCGTCGGCGTCGGCTACGGCAAGGCGAAGGAGGTGCCCGCGGCGATCGCCAAGGGTGTCGAGGAGGCCAAGAAGAACTTCTTCAAGGTCCCGCGCATCCAGGGCACCATCCCGCACCCCATCCAGGGTGAGGCCGCCGCCGGCGTCGTGTTCCTCCGTCCGGCCGCTCCCGGTACCGGTGTGATCGCCGGTGGTCCGGTGCGCGCCGTGCTGGAGTGCGCGGGCATCCACGACGTGCTGAGCAAGTCGCTCGGTTCGTCCAACGCGATCAACATCGTGCACGCGACCGTCGAGGCCCTGCGCAACCTGGAGCAGCCTGAGGCTGTCGCCGCGCGCCGTGGTCTCCCGCTCGAGGACGTGGCCCCGGCCGCGCTCCTGCGTGCCCGTGCTGCGGGGGTGAACGCCTGATGGCCAGGCTCAAGGTGACCCAGACGAAGTCCGCCATCGGCGGCAAGCAGAACCAGCGCGACACGCTGCGCACTCTGGGCCTCAAGCGGATCGGCGACACCGCCGTGAAGGAGGACCGCCCGGAGATCCGCGGCATGGTCGCGACGGTGGCGCACCTCGTCACCGTTGAGGAGGTCGAGTGACCATGGCTGAGAAGGCCACCAAGGAGACCGCTGAGGCTCCGAAGAAGAAGGCCGCTGCGAAGGCCCCCGCGAAGGCGGAGACCGCGCAGACCGAGGGTGCCGGCGGCACGCTCAAGGTCCACCACCTGCGTCCGGCTCCCGGCGCCAAGAAGGCCAAGACCCGCGTGGGTCGTGGTGAGGCGTCGAAGGGTAAGACGGCGGGCCGCGGTACCAAGGGTACGAAGGCTCGTTACCAGGTCCCCGAGCGTTTCGAGGGCGGGCAGATGCCTCTGCACATGCGCCTCCCGAAGCTGCGCGGGTTCAAGAACCCGTTCCGCACCGAGTACCAGGTCGTGAACCTGGACAAGCTCGCGGCGCTGTACCCCGAGGGTGGCCAGGTCACCGTCGAGGACCTCGTCGCGAAGGGCGCGGTCCGCAAGGGCCAGCTCGTCAAGGTGCTCGGCACGGGCGAGATCACCGTCAAGCTCGAGGTCGCGGTCGACGCCCTCTCGGGCTCGGCGCGCGAGAAGATCCTCGCGGCCGGCGGCTCGGTCTCCGAGGACTGACAGCTCCGGACAGGGCCGGTGGCGCGCACGCGCCGTCGGCCCTGTCCGCGTCTGCGGACGTCCGCCCGCACGACCCGTGGTCCGTCCGGCAGCGCACCACGGTTAGACTCTCCGACGGTTGTCTCTCCGCCCTGCGGGGTGACCGCCGTCACTCCAGGTCCACGGTCGGTCCGTCCGGTCGTCGGGACCGACTTGCCGTTCGACGCGACGCTACGGCTAGGGTGCCTCTTGGCGCCCGTGCCGTGCGTCACACCTCGCCGGGCCTCCCGGCGACACGACATCCCGCCTCGGCGGGCCAGGAGGATAGGTGCTCAGCGCATTCGCCCGGGCTTTCCGGACGCCCGACCTGCGGCGCAAGCTGCTGTTCACGATCGCGATCATGGCGATCTTCCGGGTGGGGTCGTTCATCCCCACGCCGGGCGTGGACTACCCCAACGTGCAGCAGTGCATCGCGGAGACCGCCGACGGCAACGACCTGCTCGGCCTCGTCAACCTGTTCAGCGGCGGGGCACTGCTCCAGCTGTCGATCTTCGCGCTCGGCATCATGCCGTACATCACCGCGAGCATCATCGTCCAGCTGCTGCGCGTCGTGATCCCTCGCTTCGAGGCGCTCCACAAGGAGGGCCAGTCGGGCCAGGCGAAGCTGACGCAGTACACGCGCTACCTGACGATCGCGCTCGCCATCCTCCAGTCGACGACCGTCATCACGACGGCGCGCAACGGCCTGCTCTTCCAGGGCTGCTCGGTCGACGTCATCCCCGACGGCAGCTTCCTGACGATGGCGCTCATGGTCATCACCATGACCGCGGGCACGGGCCTCATCATGTGGCTCGGCGAGCTCATCACGGAGCGCGGCGTCGGCAACGGCATGTCGCTGCTCATCTTCACGTCGATCGCCGCGAGCTTCCCGACCGCCCTGTGGTCGATCGCCGGTGGCGCGAACGGCGCGACGAACTTCATCATCATGATCGCGGTCATCGTGGTCGTCATCGGCCTGGTCGTGTTCGTGGAGCAGTCGCAGCGCCGCGTGCCGGTCCAGTACGCCAAGCGCATGGTGGGGCGCCGCATGTACGGCGGCTCGAGCACGTACATCCCGATCAAGATCAACATGGCCGGCGTCATCCCGGTGATCTTCGCGGCCTCGCTGCTCGCGGTCCCGGGCCTCATCGCGCAGTTCGGCGACCAGAGCGCCGACTGGGTCATCTGGATCAGCACCAACCTCGCCGACCCGGCAGCGCCGCTGCACATCGTGCTCTACGTGCTGATGATCCTGTTCTTCTGCTTCTTCTACACGTCGATCACGTTCAACCCGGACGAGGTCGCGGACAACATGAAGAAGTACGGCGGGTTCATCCCGGGCATCCGCGCCGGTCGCCCCACGGCCGAGTACCTCGACTACGTCATCACCCGCATCACGTCCGCGGGCTCCATCTACCTCGCGCTCGTCGCACTGCTGCCGACGCTGGTCCTCATCGGGCTCGGCGTGAGCACCAACATCCCGTTCGGTGGCTCCTCGATCATCATCGTCGTCGGCGTCGGCCTGGAGACGGTCAAGCAGATCAACTCCCAGCTGCAGCAGCGCCACTACGAAGGGTTCCTCCGTTGAGCAACGCCACCGACGGCCAGTCCGCGTCGCGCCCCGCCCGTCTCGTCATCATGGGCCCGCAGGGCGCGGGCAAGGGCACGCAGGCCGCCCGGCTCGCCGAGCAGCTGTCCATCCCCGCGATCTCGACCGGCGACATCTTCCGGGCGAACATCAAGGGCGGCACGGAGCTCGGTCGGCTCGCGCAGGAGTACACCGCGAAGGGCGAGCTCGTCCCGGACTCGGTGACCAACGCGATGGTGCGCGACCGCCTCGCGCAGGACGACGCCGCGCAGGGGTTCATCCTCGACGGCTACCCGCGCAACGCGGCCCAGGTCGTCGAGCTCGACGCGATCCTCGCCGACCTCGGCGTCGCGCTGGACGGCGTCGTCGAGCTCACCGCGGACCGTGACGAGCTCCTCGCGCGTCTCGCGAAGCGTGCCGAGATCGAGGGCCGCGAGGACGACACCGAGGAGGCGATCGCGCGCCGTCTCGACATCTACGCCGAGCAGACGGCGCCGCTCACGTCCGCCTACGACGAGCGCGGGCTGCTGGTCCGCGTCGACGGCATCGGCGACATCGACGAGGTCACCGGGCGCATCGTCTCGGCGCTGACCGCGCTCGTCGGCTGAGCCGGCGACGGTCGTCCCGCACGGTCCTCCGGGGAGCAGCACGATGTTCGGTCGCGAGCGCATCGAGTACAAGACGCACGACCAGGTCCGGTCGATGCGCAGCGCCGGCCTCGTCGTCGCGCGCGCGCTCGAGACCGTCCGGGACGCGGTGCGGCCGGGCATGACGACGGCCGACCTGGACGCGCTGGCCGCGGCGGTCATCGCTGACGCAGGGGCGACGCCCTCGTTCCTCGGTTACGAGGGCTACCCGGCGTCGCTGTGCGTGTCCGTGAACGACGAGGTCGTGCACGGCATCCCGGGCCCCCGCGAGCTGCGCCCGGGCGACGTCGTCTCCGTGGACTGCGGCGCGATCGTCGACGGCTGGCACGGGGACTCCGCCGTGTCGTTCGTGCTCGGCGACGGCGACCCGCGCGACGAGGCCCTCGTCGAGGCCACGCGCCGCGCGATGTGGGCGGGCATCGCCGCGCTCGCGACGAGCGAGCGCCTGTGCGAGGTCGGGATCGCGATCGAGGAGTCCGTCCGTGCGTCGGGCGAGTCCGACGGCGTGACGTACGGGATCGTCGAGGACTACGTGGGCCACGGGATCGGGTCCGCGATGCACCAGCCGCCGGACGTCCCCAACTACCGCACGCGCGAGAAGGGCCCGCGGCTGAAGCCGGGCATGTGCCTCGCGATCGAGCCGATGGTGACGCTGGGGGACCGGTTCACCGAGGTGTGCGAGGACGACTGGACGGTCGTGACGGACGACGGCGCGCGCGCCGCGCACTGGGAGCACAGCGTCGCGATCCTCGAGGACGGCATCTGGGTGCTGACCGCCGCGGACGGCGGCGCGGCGGAGCTCGCCGAGCGCGGCGTCCGGGTCGCGGCCCTCTCGTCCTGACGCGAGCGGGCGCCGGCCTCGGCGTCCCGGCCCGGGGGAGTGACGCGTCGCACCCCGCCTGCCGAGCCCTGAGGTTTCGCGTCCCTTGCCCGATGCCGTAGGATGGTCCGTCGGGTGTAGTCCGTGCACGTCGTTCGACCGGCCCCCGTCCCTCGGGACCCGGGCGACCGACCGCCGCACGCGGCTCCACGCACCTCCCACGATCGGACGACCCGCGGGTCGGGCGCGCGCGGGAGTCCTAGCAGTTCAGACGAGAGTTAGCGGAGGACATGGCAAAGAAGGACGGTGTCATCGAGATCGAGGGCAGCGTGGTCGAGGCCCTGCCGAACGCGATGTTCCGCGTGGAGCTGGCCAACGGTCACAAGGTTCTCGCGCACATCTCGGGCAAGATGCGCCAGCACTACATCCGGATCCTCCCCGAGGACCGGGTCGTGGTCGAGCTGAGCCCGTACGACCTGTCCCGCGGCCGGATCGTCTACCGCTACAAGTAGTCGCCACGCGTCCACCCACTCACCCGCCTCGCCACCCGGTCACCGGGGCCGCACGTCGGTCGCGCCCGGAGCGGGGCACCACTGAGGGAACGAAGATGAAGGTCAAGCCCAGCGTCAAGAAGATCTGCGACAAGTGCAAGGTGATCCGCCGGCACGGTCGCGTCATGGTGATCTGCGACAACCTGCGGCACAAGCAGCGCCAGGGCTGAGCCCACGCGCCTGCGCCACGGGTGAGGGTCCTTCGGGGCCGTGATCACCGGGCCGCCCGTCACCACGACGGCCGGCCACCAGCGCACCACCACGAACCTGCTCGGCACCCCGGACGCGAGTCCGGGCGGAGAACGCCACAGGCAGGGGAACCCCCGGCTCGGAGGCCGGGGCCCGCGGAGCTCCCCGTGGGAGGGCGGTGCGACAGACCTCCGACGAAGAACGAGGAGCCGAAAGGCACATGGCACGTCTCATCGGCGTCGACCTCCCCCGCGACAAGCGGCTCGAGGTCGCGCTCACCTACATCTACGGCGTCGGCCGTACCCGCGCCCAGCAGACGCTGGCCGCGACCGGCATCAGCCCGGACGCGCGCGTGAAGGACCTCGGCGACGCCGAGCTCGTCGCGCTGCGCGACTACCTCGAGGGCAACTACAAGCTCGAGGGTGACCTCCGTCGTGAGGTGGCCGCCGACATCCGCCGCAAGGTCGAGATCGGCACCTACCAGGGCCTGCGTCACCGCCGCGGCCTGCCCGTGCGCGGCCAGCGCACGAAGACCAACGCGCGTACGCGCAAGGGACCGAAGCGCACCGTGGCCGGCAAGAAGAAGGCCCGCTGAGCCAGTCCGCAGGGCGGGCCCTGCTCGCGCGCTGACCCGGACCTCACGGTCCGCGTCGTGCCGGGCGGAGATCCCCGCGGTCAGACCACCTCAGACCAGGAGAGAAGAAGGACATGCCTCCCAAGACTCGCGCCGCCGCTGGGCGCAAGCCTCGCCGCAAGGACAAGAAGAACGTCCCCGCCGGCCAGGCGCACATCAAGAGCACGTTCAACAACACGATCGTGTCGATCACGGACCCGTCGGGTGCCGTGATCGCGTGGGCCTCCGGCGGCGACGTCGGCTTCAAGGGCTCGCGCAAGTCGACCCCCTTCGCCGCCGGCCTCGCGGCCGAGGCCGCTGCTCGCAAGGCGCAGGAGCACGGCATGAAGAAGGTCGACGTCTTCGTGAAGGGCCCGGGCTCGGGTCGCGAGACCGCGATCCGCTCGCTGCAGTCGGCCGGCCTCGAGGTCGGCTCGATCCAGGACGTCACGCCGCAGGCGCACAACGGGTGCCGCCCGCCCAAGCGTCGTCGCGTCTGACCCCTTCGTCGGCGTGCCGTCGACGGGCCGCCCGGTCGTAACCGGCCGAGCCCGTCGACGGCGCCCGTCACGGGGTGACCGCCTCCTGACGGGGCCGACGCCCCTCCCGGTCGGGTGGACAGAGTCCCGACCGGGGCCGCGTGCCGCAGGCGCGCACCTCGCCTTGAACCGTGCAGCGTCATATGGCGGACGCTCACCGAAAGGAAACCACCAGTGCTGATCGCACAGCGCCCCACCTTGACCGAAGAGGTCATCTCGGAGAACCGTTCGCGCTTCTCCATCGAGCCGCTGGAGCCGGGCTTCGGCTACACGCTCGGCAACTCGCTGCGTCGCACGCTGCTGTCGTCCATCCCGGGCGCGGCGGTCACCTCCATCCGCATCGACGGTGTGCTCCACGAGTTCACCACCGTGCCGGGTGTGAAGGAGGACGTCACCGAGATCATCCTCAACATCAAGAACCTCGTCGTCTCCTCGGAGAACGACGAGCCCGTCGTGATGTACCTGCGCAAGCAGGGTGCTGGTGCGGTCACCGCGGCGGACATCGTGCCGCCGGCGGGTGTCGAGGTCCACAACCCCGACCTCCACATCGCCACGCTCAACGACAAGGGCAAGCTCGAGATCGAGCTGACCGTCGAGCGCGGCCGTGGGTACGTCTCGGCGTCGCAGAACAAGTCGTTCGACGCCGAGATCGGCCGGATCCCGGTCGACTCGATCTACTCGCCCGTCCTCAAGGTGACCTACAAGGTCGAGGCGACGCGTGTCGAGCAGCGGACGGACTTCGACAAGCTGGTCGTGGACGTCGAGACGAAGCCGGCGATCTCGCCGCGCGACGCGCTCGCGTCGGCCGGCAAGACGCTCGTCGAGCTCTTCGGGCTGGCCCGTGAGCTCAACGTCGAGGCGGAGGGCATCGAGATCGGCCCGTCGCCGACGGACGCGGCTCTCGCCGCGGACCTGGCGCTGCCGATCGAGGAGCTCAACCTCACGATCCGCTCGTACAACTGCCTCAAGCGCGAGGGCATCCACCAGGTGGGCGAGCTCGTCGCACGCAGCGAGGCGGACCTGCTGGACATCCGCAACTTCGGTGCGAAGTCCATCAACGAGGTGAAGGAGAAGCTCGCCGAGCTCGGCCTGTCCCTCAAGGACTCGCCGCTCGACTTCGACCCGTCGGCCGCCGCGTACTACGAGGGCGACGACGACGAGGCGACGTTCTCGGACACCGAGCAGCAGTACTGAGCCTGCGGCTCTAGACACCTCAGCGCGTCCGGGTCCGCACCTGCGGCGCGACAACTTCCCAAGGAGCACATCCCATGCCTACCCCCGCCAAGGGCCCCCGGCTCGGCAGTGGTCCGGCTCACGAGCGCCTGATGCTCGCGAACCTGTCCACCCAGCTCTTCGAGCACGGCCGGATCACGACCACCGAGACCAAGGCGAAGCGCCTGCGTCCGGTCGCCGAGCGCCTCATCACGTTCGCCAAGCGTGGCGACCTGCACGCCCGTCGTCGCGTCCTGCGCGTCGTGCGCGACAAGTCCGTGGTGCACACGCTGTTCACCGAGATCGCCCCGCAGATGGCGGAGCGTGAGGGTGGCTACACGCGCATCACGAAGGTCGGCACGCGCAAGGGCGACAACGCGCCCCTCGCGGTCATCGAGCTCGTGACCGAGCCCGTCAGCCCGAAGCAGGCCGTCGTCCGCGAGGCGGAGAAGGCTGCGGAGAAGGCGAGCAAGAAGGCCGACAAGCCGGCCGCGAAGGCGGACACGGTCGATGACGCGCCCGTCGAGGACGCTCCCGCCGCCGTCGAGGACGCTCCCGCCGAGGACGTCCAGGACGCGCCCGTCGAGGACGCCGCGGAGGAGAAGAAGGAGGCCTGAGCCTCCTCCTCGCCGCGCGAGCGCCGCTCGTGACGCAGGGTCTAGCCCGCCGATCATGCGGATACCGCCCGTCCGGCCGCTCCGACGGGCGGCAACCGCATGCTCGGCGGGGGGTGAGCCGTCGCGCGCGGGGGAGCGGCGCGTCCTAGGGTCGTGCCGTGACCTCTCCCGAGAACGGGCGGCCGGGGTGGCCGCCCGTGGTCCTGGTGCACGGCTCGCGCACGTCGCGCTCGATGTGGCGGGCACAGCTCGACGCGCTGCGACGCGCGGGGGTCGACGCCCTCGCCGTCGACCTGCCCGGTCACGGCGCCCGGCGCGGCGAGGCGTTCACGCTCGACGGCGCGGTCGAGGCGGTCGTGGACGGTGTCGACGCCGTGGGCGGACGCGCGCTCGTCGTCGGTTTCTCGCTCGGGGGGTACGTCGCGATCGAGACGCGCGCGCGGCACCCGGAGCGCGTCGTCGGGCTCGTCGCGGCCGCGTGCTCGACGCCGCCCGCGACGCTCCTGCGCGGCGGCTGGCTCCTCCTGGCCCGGGGCATCGAGCGGCTGCCCGACGGCGGCGCAGGCCTCAACCAGGCGCTCGTCGACCGGGCGCTGACGCCGCAGGCCGCGGCGGACCTCGCCGCGGGGGGCTTCGCGCTCGACGTCATGAGCGCGATCCTGCGCGAGGTCGGGGCGGTCGACCCGGTCGTGGCCCTCGCGGCCGCGGGGACGCCCGTGTGGCTCGTGAACGGCCGGTGGGACCACTTCCGTCTCGGGGAGCGCGCCTTCGCCGAGGCGGCTCGCCGTGGGGGCGCTCCCGTGCGGCTCGTGGTCGTCCCGGGGGCGCGGCACCTCGTGAGCCTGGACGCCCCGGTGGCGTTCAACCGCGTGCTGCTCGACGCGCACCGCACGGTCGCGCAGGCGGCACCGCCCGCGCCGGACGGCGGCACGGCACCTCCGGCGCGCCCGGGCCTCCCCGTGCGCGGTTGAGCGCGGTCACGCGGGCGGCAGGTCCCACGCGCGCGCTCCGCCGACGAGCGCCGCGGAGTTCGGCACGACGACGACGTCGTCACCGAGGCGGTCGAGGACGCTCGGCGTGATCCGCCGCGAGTTCCCGCCCCCGAGGTAGAGCCGGTCCCACCAGAACACGGGTCGCAGGCCCTCGACGACGGCGAGCACGCGCCGTGACCACAGGCCGTCGCCCAGGCGGCGCCGCTCCGGTTCGCCGACGTACTGGTCGTACGTGGTGCCGCGGCGCACCGGGGCGTGGGACCACTCGAGGTGCGGGGCGAGCCGCCCGCCGTGGAAGAGCGCGGAGCCGAGCCCCGTGCCGAGCGTGAGCACGAGCTCGAGCCCGGACGCCGCGACGACCCCCGCGCCGTGCACCTCCGCGTCGTTGAGGACGAGCGCGGGCACCCCGAGCCGGCGCGAGACGGCCGCCTGGACGTCGAAGCTCGTCCACGCCGCGAGGAGCGCGGGGTCGACGCGCGAGCGCGGGCCGCTGCGCGTCACGTAATGGGGCGTGTGGACGACGACGCCGCGCCGCAGCATGCCCGGCATGCCGACGGTGACGCGGTCCGCCGGGGGCAGCGACGCCGCGATGTCGGCGATCGTCTCGACGAGGAGCTCGGGGGGCAGCGGGTAGGGCGTGGGGACGCGCACCGCCGTCGCGTGCGCCGTGCCCGAGGCGTCGAGGACGTTCGCCTTGATCCCGCTGCCGCCGCAGTCGACGGCGAGCGTGCGGACGTCTGCCTGGTCGCCGGTCATGGGCGGCAGCGTAGGCACGACGGCGCGCGGACCGCACGACCGGGCGACTACGGTGAACTCCCGTGAGCGACGCCCCGACCCTCGACGCAGCGCGGCCCGACGCACCCTCCGGCGCACCGGACGTCGCGGCACCCGGCCCCACGCCGCCCGGGCGACCGGACGCCCGGCCGAGCACCCGACCGGACGGGGAGGGCGACGACGTCGTGCGCGTCCGGCTGGACCTCGCCTACCAGGGCACGGCGTTCGCCGGGTGGGCGCGGCAGCCGGGCCTGCGGACGGTGCAGGGGGCGATCGAGGACGGGCTCGCGACGCTCCTGCGCGGTCCCGCGCCGCGGCTCACCGTCGCCGGGCGCACGGACGCCGGCGTGCACGCGCGGGGCCAGGTGGCGCACGTCGACCTCGGCCGGGCGCAGTGGGAGGCGCTGCCGGGGCGGTCGGACCGCGCGCCGGGGGACGCGCTCGTCGCGCGGCTGGGGGGCGTGCTGCCGGGCGACGTCGTCGTGCGGCGCGCCGCACCGGCCCCGGCAGGCTTCGACGCGCGCTTCTCGGCGCTGCACCGCGCGTACACGTACCGCATCGCGGACGACCCGGCCCTGCGTGACCCGCTGCGCCGCGAGTGGGTGCTGTGGACGCGCCGCCCGCTCGACGTCGCGGCGATGGACGCGGCGGTGCGCCCGCTGCTCGGGGTGCGGGACTTCGCCGCGTTCTGCAAGCCGCGTCCCGGTGCGACGACGATCCGCGAGCTGCAGCACCTGTCGTGGTCCCGGCCCGTCGACGGGCCGGACGCGGGGCTCGTCCTCGCCCACGTCCGCGCGGACGCGTTCTGCCACAACATGGTGCGCGCGCTCGTCGGCGCGTCGCTCGCGGTCGGGGAGGGGCGGCGCGACGTCGGCTGGCCGGCGGGCCTGCTCGCGAGCCGGAGGCGGGACGCGGGGGCGGGCGTCGTGCCCGCGCACGGGCTCGTGCTCGAGGAGGTCACGTACCCGCCGGACGCCGAGCTCGCCGCGCGGGCCGACCGCGTCCGCGCGGTGCGCAACGAGGAGGACGTCTGGGACGACCGGACCGGACCCGGCGCGGGGTGAGGCCGGTCCGGGCGGCGGCCGCCCGGACCGGCAGGGGCTCAGGGCTCCTCGACGACGTGGACCGCGGCCTCCTCGGCCCCGGCCGCGCCCCCGGAGATGCCCTCGTCGCCCGCGTACGTGTCGTTCTGGCGCCCGTCGAGCGCGTCGGGGTCCGCGACGAGCCGACCGGCCCGGTTCGGGTCGGTGCGCTCGGTGCCCTCGCGCTCCCACTCCTCGGGCTCCTCCTCGGCGAGGCGCTGGTCGAGCGTCTCGCCGTGCACCTCCTCCCACGGGGTCTCGCCGAAGTGGTTCGTGCGCGGCCGGTCGGGCGGGGAGTAGCCCTCGTCGAGCACGTCGTCCACCCCGCGGTCCAGGAGCGTGTCCTCCGCCTGGAGCTGGTCGTTGTCGCCCTCGGCGCCCGTCTCCGGGTCCGGGCTCGTGCCGGTCGTGTCTTCGCTCATGCGTCCACGGTCGCACCTCGTGCCGACCGACGCAGCACGTGCGGGATGACCTGCACGGACGCGCCGCGAGCGCTACCGTGGGAGGGGTCGTGCCGCAGTCGTTCGGTCGGACGAGCCCGGGCCCGCCACCCGCGCGGGACCCTCCAGACCGCGCCCGGACGTCGGGCGCGCCCGACGACGAGGACGACCATGGCCGGCATCGACGACATCATCTCCAGCATCCCGCTCGACCAGCTCGCCGGGCGGCTCGGCGTCGACGAGGCGACGGCGCAGCAGGCCGTGGGGGCGGCGCTCCCCGCGCTGCTCGGGGGCCTGCAGGCGAACGCGCAGGACCCGGCCGGTGCGGCGTCGCTCGGCGAGGCGATCACGCAGCACGACCCGTCGCTCGTCGAGGGCGGCGTCGACCTCGACGCGGTCGACACCGCGGACGGCGAGAAGATCGTGCGTCACGTCTTCGGGTCGAACGAGGAGGCCGTCGTCGCGCAGCTCGCCGACTCCACGGGCGCAGGGCAGAACCTGATGCAGAAGGTCCTGCCCGCGCTCGCGCCGATCGCGCTGGCGTTCCTCGCGAAGCAGCTCGGCGGCAAGGATCAGACGTCGGCCACGGCCCCGCAGGGCGGCGGTGGTCTGGGCGACGTGCTCGGCGGCCTGCTCGGCGGCGGTTCCGGCGGCGGCATCGGGGACCTCCTGGGCGGCCTGGGCGGCCTCCTCGGGGGCGGCCGGCGCTGACCCGTCCCGGCGCGCCAGGGGACGCCCCGGTCGCGGGCGCGGCCGGGAGTGCGCGCAAACCGCGTGACCGGGGCGGCTCGCGCGGGGGACCATGTGCCTCGTGGGACACCTCGACCTCAGCGACGTCACGTATCACCTGCCCGACGGGCGCACCCTGCTCGACGGCGTGAGCCTGCGCGTCGCCGACGGCGCGCGGGTCGCGCTCGTCGGGCCGAACGGCGTGGGCAAGTCGACGCTCCTGCGCATCGTCACGGGCGACGTCGCGCCGCACGCCGGCACCGTCGCGCGCAGCGGCGGCCTGGGCGTCATGCGGCAGGACGTCGGGCGCATCGACGACGACCGCACGGTGCGCGACCTGCTCGTCGAGCTCGCCCCGACGGCCGTGCGCGAGGCCGCGCTCGAGCTCGCGGCGGCGGAGCACGACATCATGACGGTCGACGACGAGCCGGCCCAGCTGCGGTACGCGCAGGCGCTCGTCGACTGGGCCGACGTGGGCGGGTACGACGCCGAGGCCGGGTGGGACGAGGTCACCCACGAGGTGCTGTCGGTCCCGTTCGAGAAGGCGCAGTGGCGCGACGTGCGCACGCTGTCCGGCGGCGAGCAGAAGCGCCTCGCGCTCACCGCGCTGCTGCGCGGGCCGGAGGAGGTGCTGCTGCTCGACGAGCCGGACAACCACCTCGACGTGCCGACCAAGCGCTGGCTCGAGGAGCGCCTCGTCGCGTCGCCCAAGACGGTCCTGTTCGTCTCCCATGACCGCGAGCTCCTCGCGCGCACGGCGACGCAGGTCGCGACGCTCGAGCCGACGCCGGGCGGCGGCACGGTGTGGGTGCACGGCGGCGGCTTCGCGACCTACGCGCAGGCGCGTGCCGACCGTCGCGACCGGCTCGCGGAGCTCGCGCGCCGCTGGGACGAGGAGCACGCGAAGCTCACCGAGCTCGTGCGCACGCTCAAGACGAAGGCCGCGTTCAACGACGGCCTCGCGAGCCGCTACCAGGCAGCCCGCACGCGCCTGCGCAAGTTCGAGGAGGCGGGCCGGCCCGAGGTGGTCGCGCGCGACCAGAACGTGACCGTGCGGCTCACGGGCGGGCGGACGGCCAAGCGCGCGGTGACGTGCGAGCGGCTCGAGCTCACGGGGCTCATGAAGCCGTTCGACGTCGAGGTGTTCTTCGGCGAGCGCGTCGCGGTGCTCGGCTCGAACGGCTCGGGCAAGTCGCACTTCCTGCGCCTGCTGGCCGCGGGCGGGAGCGACCCGGAGCCCGGCACCGTGCACGACGGCGCGGCGCCGGACCCGGTGGCGCACACGGGCCGCGCGGTGCTCGGCTCGCGCGTGCGCCCGGGCTGGTTCGCGCAGAACCACGACCACCCCGAGCTGCGGGGGCGCACGCTCCTGGAGATCCTCCACCGCGGCGAGGGCCACCGGGCGGGCAGGGGGCGCGAGGACGCGAGCCGCGCGCTCGACCGGTACGAGCTCGTGGGGCAGGCGGAGCAGCGCTTCGAGACGCTCTCGGGCGGGCAGCAGGCGCGCTTCCAGATCCTCCTGCTCGAGCTCGACGGCGCGACGCTGCTGCTCCTCGACGAGCCGACGGACAACCTCGACCTGCACTCGGCCGAGGCGCTCGAGGCGGGGCTCGAGGCCTTCCAGGGCACGGTGCTCGCCGTCACCCACGACCGGTGGTTCGCGCGCGGGTTCGACCGCTTCCTGGTGCTCGGCGCGGACGGCGAGGTCGTCGAGGCGCCCGAGCCGGTGTGGGAGGTCGAGCGCGTCCGCCGGGCGCGGTAGCCGTCCCTATCCTGGTGGGCATGGCCGTCCACAAGATCGTGCTCTTCTACGCCTTCACGCCCCTTCCGGACCCGCGCGCGGTCCAGCTGTGGCAGCAGGCGCTGGGGGAGCGCTGGAACCTCACGGGCCGCGTGATCGTGTCCGAGCACGGCATCAACGCGACGCTCGGCGGGACGGTCGAGGACCTCAAGCAGTACGTGAAGACGACGCGGCGGTACCCGGGGTTCGAGGGGGTCGACGTGAAGTGGTCGGACGGCACGGGTCGCGACTTCCCGCGCCTGTCCGTCAAGGTGCGGCCCGAGCTCGTGGCGTTCGGCGTCCCCGACGAGATCGCGGTCGACGAGCACGGTGTGGTCGGCGGCGGGGAGCGGCTGAGCCCGCAGGCGCTGCACGACCTCGTCGACCAGCGCGGCGACGACGTCGTGATGTTCGACGGGCGCAACGCGTTCGAGGCGGCGATCGGCCGCTTCCGGGGCGCGGTGGTGCCGGACGTCGCGACGACGCGGGACTTCGTCGCCGAGATCGACTCGGGGCGGTACGACGACCTCAAGCAGCGCCCGGTCGTCACGTACTGCACGGGCGGCGTGCGGTGCGAGGTGCTCTCCGCGCTGCTGCGCGCCCGCGGGTTCGAGGAGGTGTACCAGCTCGACGGCGGCGTCGTGCGGTACGGCGAGGTGTTCGGCTCGCAGGGGCTGTGGGAGGGCTCGCTCTACGTGTTCGACGAGCGCATGCACGTCGAGCTGGGCCCGGGGTCGACCCCGCTCGGCGCGTGCACCCGGTGCGGCGCCGCGACCGCGAAGTACGAGAACTGCGCCGACCCGAGCTGTCGGACGCTGCGGCTGTACTGCCCGGACTGCGTCCACGTCGCGCGGTCGACGCGCTGCGAGCAGTGCGTGCGCGAGCGCCCGGCCGCTTTGACCGGTGGCCTGCCTCGCGGGTAGTCTGTTGAGTCGTTGTGCTCACCTCACGACACCCGTGTCGCTAGCGCGCCCACTCGCTGCCGGCCAAGGAGCGGGTGCCGAACGAGCCCGCCGCGCAACGACCTGCCCTCTCGGCCGCCTGCTTCAGCGGTCGAAGAAGACATCCTGAGACAGAAACGAAGGCTACGACCGTGCGTACGTACACCCCGAAGCCCGGCGACGTCCAGCGCGACTGGTACGTCATCGACGCGACCGACGTCGTCCTGGGCCGCCTGGCCAGCCACGTGGCCACCCTGCTGCGCGGCAAGCACAAGCCGACCTTCGCTCCGCACGTCGACGGCGGTGACTTCGTCATCGTCATCAACGCCGGCAAGGTCGCCCTGAGCGGCAACAAGCGCGAGCAGAAGATGGCCTACAACCACTCCGGGTACCCGGGTGGTCTGCGTGCCGTCGCCTACGGCGACCTGCTCGAGAAGCACCCCGAGCGTGCTGTGGAGCGGGCCGTGCGCGGCATGCTCCCCAAGACCACCCTCGGTCGCGCCCAGTTCGGCAAGCTCAAGGTCTACGCGGGTGCCGAGCACCCGCACGCCGCGCAGCAGCCGAAGCCGTTCGAGATCACCCAGGTCGCGCAGTAATCGCCGCCCAGGCGTAGCGCACAGAGAGACGCGAGGACACCACCCGTGGCCGAGACCACCGTCGACACCGACACCCTGGGCGACGAGACGCCCAGCACCTACACCTCCGAGTCCGCCGCCCCCACGGGCCGCGGCCAGAGCATCACCGCCCCCGGCCAGGCCCTGGGCCGCCGCAAGGAGGCCGTGGCGCGCGTGCGCCTCGTCCCCGGGACGGGGCAGTGGAAGATCAACGGGCGCGAGCTCGAGGAGTACTTCCCGAACAAGGTTCACCAGCAGCTCGTGAACTCCCCGCTCAAGCTGGTCGACGTCGAGGGTCGCTTCGACGTCATCGCCCGCATCAGCGGCGGCGGCACGTCCGGCCAGGCCGGCGCGCTGCGCCTCGGCATCGCTCGCGCGCTCAACGCGATCGACGCCGAGAACAACCGCCCCGCGCTGAAGAAGGCCGGCTTCCTCACTCGCGACGCCCGCGTCGTCGAGCGCAAGAAGGCCGGTCTCAAGAAGGCCCGCAAGGCACCGCAGTACTCCAAGCGCTGATCCGCGCTGTGCGATCGTCGGCCCCGGGGGACCAACTCCGCCGGGGGCGCCGGCGTTTGTGTGGCGCGGTGTCCCACCCCCGGGAGGGGGGGGGGGCGGCCGGCGGCGGGGGCGGCCCGGGGGCGGGCGGGGCCGGGCGGGGCCCCCGCGCTGGGGCAGGCCATGCCCCACGACGACCCCGGGGAG
>NZ_JAAFAN010000032.1:0-48063 GCF_010287905.1 Cellulosimicrobium composti | reverse complement strand
GCGCCGGCCGCCGCGCGCTCGCGGCCGGGGTCGCGCTCGCCGCGACGCTCGGCCTCGCCGCGTGCGCCCAGGACTCCGGCGCGACGACCGACGTCGTGGGCCAGGGCTACGTCTCGGGCGACGGCTCGGTCCGCACGTGGGACGCCGGCGAGCGGGGCGACGTCGTGACGCTCACCGGCACGGACTACGAGGGCGAGCCCGTCGACACGAGCGCGTGGGTCGGCGACGTCGTCGTGCTCAACACCTGGTACGCGGCGTGCGCGCCGTGCCGGGCCGAGGCGCCCGACCTCGTGGCCCTCGCGAACGACCGCGCCGACGACGGCGTGCGGGTGCTCGGCATCAACACGACCGACGAGGCCGGCGCCGCGCAGGCGTTCCAGCGCCGCTTCGAGGTGCCCTACCCGTCGATCGACGACCGCAGCGGCGAGGTCGTCGCCGCGCTCTCGGGCACCGTGCCGCTCCAGGCCGTGCCGTCGACCGTCGTGCTCGACCGCGAGGGCCGCGTCGCCGCGCGGGTCATCGGGCTCGCCGAGGGCTCGACGCTCACCGCGCTCGTCGACGACGTCCTGGCCGAGGACGAGGCGGACGGCTGACCGTGGTCTCCCTCGCGCCCCTCGCCGCCACCGCCCCGGCCGTGCTCCCCGCGGCCGCCGCGACGAGCGTGGGCGACACGTTCGCCACGACGGTCTTCAGCGGGTCGATGCTCCTCGCGGTCCCGGTCGCGATCCTCGCCGGGCTCGTGTCCTTCGCGTCGCCGTGCGTGCTGCCCCTCGTGCCCGGGTACGTCGGGTACGTCTCGGGGATGGCCGCGGCGAGCGCCGGGGGCGGCCGTGTCGGGTCCGGCGGCACGACGACGGCCACGCGCGTCGCGGCGCCGAGCCGCGGGCGCGTCCTCGCAGGCGTCGGGCTGTTCGTCGCCGGGTTCACCCTCGTGTTCGTCGCGCTCATGTTCGCGGCGGGTGCGGTCGGCGTGCACCTGGTCCGCTGGGAGGACGTCATCCAGCGCGTCCTCGGCGTGGTCGTCGTCCTCATGGGGCTCGCATTCATGGGCGCGGTCCCGTTCCTGCAGCGCGAGCGGCGCCTGCACCTGAGCCCGCGGGCCGGGCTGTGGGGGGCGCCGCTGCTGGGCGTCGTGTTCGGCCTCGGCTGGACGCCGTGCCTCGGCCCGACGCTCGTCGCCGTGCAGGCGCTCTCGCTGAGCGAGGCCTCGGCGGGTCGCGGCGCGCTCCTCGGGGTCGCGTACTGCGTCGGCCTCGGCGTGCCGTTCCTGCTCATCGCGCTCGGGCTCCAGAGCTCGCAGCGCATGCTCGGCTTCCTGCGCCGGCACCGCCTCGCCATCATGCGGATCGGCGGCGGACTCCTGGTGCTCATCGGCCTCGCGCTGGTCACGGGCCTGTGGACGACGTGGACGACGTCGCTGCAGGGCTGGATCGGCGGCTACGTGACGGTGGTGTGAGATGACCGAACGGACCGGTCAGGCCGAGAGGTCGGGCGAGCAGGCGGCGGGGTACCGCCCCGAGGGCATCGACGACGCGTTCGCCGCCGGTGGCGGCGGGGGCACGACGCCCGCGCTCCCGAGCCTCGGCTGGCGCGGCACCCTGCGCTGGACGTGGCGTCAGCTCACGAGCATGCGCGTCGCGCTCATGCTCCTCATGCTGCTCGCGGTCGCGGCGGTGCCGGGCTCCGTCCTGCCGCAGCGCCCGCAGGACCCGGCCGCGGTGCTGCGCTACCTCCAGGAGAACCCGACGACGGGGGAGTGGCTCGACCGCCTCGGCTTCTTCGACGTCTACGCCTCGGTGTGGTTCTCGGCGATCTACCTCCTGCTGTTCGTCTCGCTCGTGGGCTGCATCCTGCCGCGCACGAAGGCGCACTGGCAGGCCCTGCGCACGCGCCCCCCGCGCACGCCGCGCCGGTTCGACCGCTTCCCCGCGCAGGCCCGCGCCGTCACGGACGCGACGCCCGACGAGGTCGTCGCGGCGGCGAGCACCCACCTGCGCGGGCGGCTGTCCTGGCTCCCGACCTTCCGCGTCGACACCGGGACCGAGGACGCGGCCCCCGCGCGCGGCCGCTCCGCGGCGCGTCCCGCCGCGCGCACGGTGTCGGCCGAGCGCGGGTACGTGCGCGAGACGGGCAACCTGCTGTTCCACCTGTCCCTCGTCGGCCTCCTGGTCGCCGTCGCGACGGGCCAGCTCCTGCACTACCGCGGGCAGGCGATCGTCACGGAGGGCCGCGGGTTCGCGAACGCCGTCGTGGACTACGACACGTTCGAGAACGGCGCCTGGTTCCGTCCGTCGTCGCTCGTCCCGTTCTCGATGACGCTCGACGCCTTCGAGTCCGAGTTCGCGGCCGACTCCGTCGCGTTCGCGCAGTCGCGCGACTTCACCGCGACGGTGACGGTGCGCGACCCCGACGGCGAGACGCACGAGGAGACGATCAAGGTCAACCACCCGCTCACCGCGGGCGGCGCCAAGATCTACCTCCAGGGCAACGGCTTCGCGCCCGAGGTGACGGTGCGCGACGCCGACGGCGAGGTCGCGTTCTCCGGCCGCGTGCCGTTCCTCCCCGAGGACACGATGTACACGTCGCGCGGCGTCATCAAGGTGCCGGACGTCTCGCCCGGTCTCGACCAGATCGGCCTCGTCGGGTACTTCCTGCCGACGGCGGAGCTCAGCGAGGACGGCGCGACGGCGACGTCCGTGTACCCGCAGCCGATCAACCCGCTGCTCGTGCTCGAGGTGTACCGCGGCGACCTCGGCCTCGACGAGGGGCTGCCGCAGAACGTCTACCGTCTCGACACGGACGATCTCACGCCGTCGGTCGACGCCGACGGCCAGCGCGTGCGCCTCCTCGTCGCCCCGGGCGAGACCGTGGACCTCCCGGACGGCCTCGGCACGATCTCGTTCGACTCGCTGCCCCGGTACGTCGCGCTCGACCTGCGCCACGACCCCTCGCTCACGTGGGTCCTCGTGTTCGCGCTCGGGGCGCTCACCGGGCTCGCCGTCTCGCTGTTCACGCCGCGCCGCCGCGTGTGGGTGCGCGCGTGGCGCGAGGACGTGCCCGGGCCGGACGACGACGGCGCACCGCGCGAGCGCACGGTCGTCGCCGTGGCCGGGCTGGCCCGCGGGGACGACGCCGGCCTGCAGGGCGAGGTCGACGCGCTTCTCGCCGCGCTCCCGGGCGTGGCACCATCGGGTGAGGGCGACCTCACCGACCCGGCGGGGCCCACGCCGGACGACCGCACCTCCACGCCTGCGGCCCCCGCCCAGGACCCGACCGCGCGCGACCGCGCACGAAAGGCTGACCGATGACCGTAGCCGAGCTGAGCCAGGACCTCGTCTGGGCCGCGGCGACCGCGCTGACCGTGGCGCTCGTCGCGTTCGCGATCGACCTCACGCGGCTCGCGGGCCGTCCCGAGGCCGAGGCGGACGCGCACGACGAGGGCGCCGAGCGCACCGAGGTGCTCGCGACCGCCGCCGCGGGCGGGACGACCCCCGCCTCGCCCTACGGCCCCGGTGCGGTGGCCCCTGCGGCACCGGCCGCGGCCCCCGCGCCGTCGCGCAAGGCCGCGAACATCGGGATCTCGGTCACGTGGCTCGGCACCGCGCTGCTGCTCGTCGCGATCGTCACGCGCGGCATCGCCGCCGGGCGCGCGCCCTGGGCCAACATGTACGAGTTCACGCTCGTCGGCGCGTTCGTCGCGCTCGCGGTGTTCCTGGGCGTGTCCGTCACGCGCGACGTGCGCTTCCTCGGCTCGTTCGTCACGGGCCTGTCGGTGCTCTTCCTCGGCCTCGCCCAGAACGCCTTCTTCGTCGTCGCGACGGGCGTCCAGCCCGCGCTGCAGTCCTACTGGCTCGTCATCCACGTGGGCGTCGCGATCATCGCCACGGGCATCTTCACCGTCGCGTTCGTCACGTCGGCGCTGCAGCTCCTGCGTGACTCGCGGGACGGCGGCAACGCGGTGCTCGGCGCGCGCGGCTGGCGCTGGCTCGACACGACGCCCGGGCCGGTGCAGCTCGAGGCGCTGAGCTTCCGCCTCAACGCGGTCGCGTTCGTGCTGTGGACCTTCACGATCATCGGCGGCGCCATCTGGGCCGAGCACGCGTGGGGCCGCTACTGGGGCTGGGACCCCAAGGAGGTCTGGAGCTTCGTCGTCTGGATCGTCTACGCGGCCTACCTCCACGCGCGCACGACCCGCGGGTGGTCCGGGCGCCGGGCCGCGTACTTCGTGCTCGTCGGCTACGCGTGCGTGCTGTTCAACTTCACGGGCGTGAACCTGCTGTTCAACGGCAAGCACTCCTACTCGGGCCTCACCACGGAGTAGCGGCACCGGCTATCCGGGCCTCACCACGGAGGAGAGGCACCACGCGGACGGCGCCGCCGCACACCCGTGCCACGGCGCCGTCCGCATGCTCGGCGCCGCCGCGCCCCGCCGCCGGGCCGCGGTCAGCGGACGGAGTCGTCCCCGTCGTCCGAGCCGTTGCTCGCGCCGGGGCGCGGGACGTCGCCGTCGTCCTCCGGGCGGGTGGGCGGGCCGTCCGCCGTGCCGGGGCTCGTGCCGCGCGCCTGACGACGGCGCTCCTGCTCGAGCCGCCAGAGGAAGTCCGGGTCGTCGTCGGGCGCCACGGGCGCGTTGCGCCGCCGCCGCGCACCGGGCGCCGGCGGCGTGCCCGGTCGGCCGCCCGCGTAGCGCGAGCCGGAGCGGCCCGCGCGCTTGACGAGGATCCACGCGATCGGCCCGAGGAACGGCAGCAGGATGATGAGGACCACCCACAGCCCCTTCGGGATCCCGCCGCGTTCCTCCTCGTCGCTCGAGGCGAGGTCGACGAGCGCGTAGACCGCGAGGCCGACGGCGAGGAGAGGGAGCAGCACGCGAAGCATGGCTCCAGCCTACGGGCCGTACCCTGGAGTCGTGCCTGTCGTCGTCTACTCCGTCCTGCGCCTGCTGCTCTTCGCGGTCGCGCTGGGAGTCCTCTGGTTCGCCGGCCTGCGGGACTGGCTCCTCGTGCTCGTCGCCGCGGTCGTCGCGCTCATGCTCTCCTACCTGACCCTGCGCGGGCCGCGCGAGGCGGCCTCGCGCTACCTCGCGGCGCGCGCCGAGCACCGCGCGCGCACGGGGGAGCGGTTCTCGCGCGAGATCGAGGACGACGCCGCCGCGGAGGACGCCGCTCTCGACGCGCAGTCGGGCGACGCGCCGGCCGGCGACGGGGCTGCGCCCGCGCGCTGAGCGGACTCCCTCACCGGGAGCCGCGGCCCTCGTCGGGAGCCCGGCCCTCGTCGAGAGTTCGGCCCTCGCCGGGGGCCGGGGTCACAGGGCGAGGCCGACCCCCAGCAGCACGCCGTAGGCGAGCTCGTACAGGCCGGTCCCGGCGAGCACCGGGACGAGCAGCGGGCCTCGCGCGCCCGCGATCACGGGGACGCTGAGCAGCGCCGCGGGCAGCAGGAGCAGGAGCGTCGCGAGCGCCCACGGCGACGCGAACGCGCACACGACCGCCAGCAGCAGCGGGAGCCAGATCATCGCGACGTACGCGCGGCGCGCCCGGAAGTCGCCGAGCCGCACGGCGAGCGTGCGCTTGCCCGCGACGACGTCCGTGGGGATGTCGCGGACGTTGTTGACCATGAGGATCGCGCACGCGAGCAGGCCCACGGCGACGGCGCCGACGGCCGACGGCCACGTGACGACGCCCGACTGGGTGTACGTGGTGCCGAGCGTGGCCACGAGCCCGAAGAACACGAACACGCCGACCTCGCCGAGGCCGCGGTAGCCGTACGGGTTGCGTCCGCCCGTGTAGTACCAGGCGGCGAGGATCGCGAGCGCGCCCACGGCGATCAGCCACCAGTGGCCGGTGACCGCGCAGAGCACGAGCCCGAGCACCGCCGCGACGCCGAACGCGCCGAACGCGGCGGCGCGCACCTGGCCGGGGCGGGCCGCCCCGGTCGCGGTGAGGCGCATCGGCCCGACGCGGTCGAGGTCCGTGCCGCGCACGCCGTCGGAGTAGTCGTTGGCGTAGTTGACGCCCACCTGGAGCGCGAGCGCCACGCCGAGCGCGAGGAGCGCGGGTCCGAGCGCGAAGCCGCCCACCTGGGCCGCGGCGCCCGACCCGACGAGGACGGGGGTCGCGGCGGCGGGCAGGGTCCGCGGGCGGGCGCCCGCGATCCACTCGGTGGTGCTGGCCATGGTGCTCCGTCTCGGTCGTGCGGCTCGTGCGGGGTGCGGGTCGCGGCTCAGCCGCCCGGGGCCGCGACGTGCGCGGCGGCGAGCCGGGCGACCGCGGCGCGGTCCACCTTGCCGGGCCCGCGCCTCGGGAGTCCCGGGACGACGAGCACGCGGCGGGGCGCGGCCGGCCGCTCCAGCCTATCCGCGACGCGGGCCCGCACGGCGGCGACGAGGTCGGCGGGGGCGTCCGCGACCGGTGCGGCACCGTCCGGGACGTCGTCGCCGCGCGCCGCGTCCCGCAGCGTGACGACGGCGACGACCTCCTGGCCCCACTCGGCGTGCGGGACCCCGACGACGCACGCCTCGCCCACGCCGTCGACCTCCGCGACGACGTCCTCGACCGCCGCCGGCGCGACGTTGACGCCGCCCGTGACGACGACGTCGTCCGCGCGCCCCAGCACCGCGAGCACGGGGCCGCCGGGCGGTCCGTCGAGCCGGCCGAGGTCGCTCGTGCGGAACCAGCGCGTGCCGTCGTCGTCGGTGCGGAAGGCGGCGGCGGTCGCGTCCGGGGCTCCGCGGTAGCCGGTCGCGAGGAACGGTCCGGCGAGCTCGACGACTCCCGCGCCGTCCTGCGCCGTGGACCCGACGAGCCGGACGCGCGCGCCGGGGAGCGGGACGCCGTCGTAGACGCACCCGCCGGAGGTCTCCGTCATGCCGTACGTGGTCACGACGCGCGCGCCGGCCTCGCGCGCGCGGCGCAGCAGCACCGGGGGCGTCGCCGCGCCGCCGAGCAGCACGGCGTCGAGGGCGCACAGCGCGTCGAGACCCGCGGCGCCGTCGTCGTCGCCGGCGTCCGCGGCCGTGACGAGCCGGTGCAGCTGCGTGGGCACGAGCGAGACGTAGCGACGCCCGCCGCGCGGGGAGCGCGCCACGAGGTCGGCGAAGCCGCGCGGGGTGAACGGCTCCCCAGCCGGGGCCGCGGTGAGCCCGCGGCCTGCCGCGTGCGCGCGCGCGACGACCTGCACGCCCGCGACGTGGGTGGCGGGTAGCGTGAGGAGCCAGTGCCCGGGCCCGCCGAGACGCTCGTGCGTCGCGGCGCCCGAGGCGCGCACGGCCGCCGCGGCCAGCAGCACCTCGCGCGGGTCGCCGGTCGACCCCGACGTGCGCAGGACGAGCGCGGTCCCGGGCGGCAGGTCCACGGCACCCGGCCGTCCGGCACCGCGGAACGGGAGCAGGGGCACGGGCGCGACGGCCGGCCCCGCGCCGTCGAGCGCGGCGCCCACGGACCGGACGAGGTCGTCGAGATCGGCGGGGACGACGGCGCGGGTCACCGGATCAGCGTAGGCCGGGCCGTAGGGTGACCCCGGACGCACGTCCGTCGAGGGGCTGTCACGGGGCTCGGGCCCTGGGCCGACGGGAGGGTCGAGGGTGACGAGAACGGGACGAGGGGCCGCGCCCGGCCCCGTGCGGGCGGTCGTGCTCGTGGCTGCGCTGCTCGCGCTCACGGCCTGCGGCGCCGAGGAGCCCGCGGCGCCGGTGACCGAGACGGTCGACGCGGAGGTCGCCGCGGACAAGGGCACGCCCCCGACGCCGGAGGTCCCGCTCGTCTGGCCGCTCACCGGCGTCGCGGCCGAGGAGGTCGCGGACCGGCCGGCGCTCGCGGTGAAGATCGAGAACGCCCAGCAGGCGCGCCCGCAGACGGGCCTCGAGCAGGCCGACGTCGTGTGGGAGGAGGTCGTGGAGGGCGGCATCACGCGGTTCGTCGCGGTCTACCACTCGCAGGTCCCCGAGCTCGTGGGCCCCGTCCGGTCGGTGCGCCCGATGGACCCGGCGATCGTCGCGCCGTTGCACGGCGTCCTCGCGTACACGGGCGGCCAGGAGCCGTTCGTCGACGCGGTCGAGGCGGCCGGCACGCAGTCCGTGGTCATGGACGAGGGCGACGACGGCTTCGTCACGACGCGGACCCGGCGCGCGCCCCACAACGTCTACGCGAGCCCCGAGGAGCTGTGGGCGCAGGCCGACGACGGACGGGCCGCGCCGCCGCCCGCCCAGCTCGTCTTCGCGCGCGAGCCGGGGACGGGCACCGCGACCGCGACGGGTACCGAGGCGGCGCGCCTCGACGTGCGGCTCACGTTCGCGAGTCGCGCGGTGTGGGAGTGGGACGGCGGCGAGGGGCGCTGGGTGCGCAGCGAGGGCGACGCCCCGGCCGTGTCGTCCGACGAGGTGCGGCTCGCGGCGACCAACGTCGTGCTCCTCGCGGCGCCCCTGCAGAACACCCGGTTCAAGGACCCCGCCGGGGTGCCCGTGCCCGAGACGCTGCTCGTCGGCACGGGGGACGGCGTGGTCGCGAGCGGCGGCCGGCAGGTGCCCGTGACGTGGTCCAAGGAAGCCGTCGACGCACCCCTCGTGCTCACGGGCACGGACGGGGCGCCCGTCGAGCTCGAGCCGGGGACGACGTGGCTCGAGCTCGTCCCGCTCGGCTCGGGGAGCTGGGAGATCGGCTGACGCGCGGGCGCCCGCTCGTGCGGCGCTCATCCCGCGGGCGGACGACCGCTCCGTCCCGAGGAGGACCGGCCGGCGCGCAGGTCGAGCCGCGGGGCCGACGCGGCGGAGGGGCCGGGGACGGCACCGTGGAGTCATGGCAACCGTCGTCCCGCACCCCGTCCACCCGTCCCAGCCCGACGCCCCGCGCGAGGGCGCCTCGCCGACCCCGCTCCCGCCGTCGTACGCGCCGCGCGCCGCGCGCGACGACGAGCCGGGCGTCGCGCGCTCGGCGGCCCCCGTCGCCGTCTCCGTGGGCCTGCTCTTCGGCCTCGCCGTCGCGGCGGCGTTCGTCGGCCGCGGCCTCATCGAGATGCTCACGAGCCTCGTCGGCGGCTCCTGACCCGACCGGTCGCCCGCCGCTCGCAACCGCCCCGCGGCGGCTCAGAACGCGTAGCCGAACCGGCCCCAGTCCGGGTCGCGCCGCTCGAGGAACGCGTCGCGCCCCTCGACGGCCTCGTCCGTCATGTACGCCAGGCGCGTCGCCTCGCCCGCGAAGACCTGCTGGCCCATGAGCCCGTCGTCCGCGAGGTTGAACGCGAACTTGAGCATCCGGATCGCCTGCGGCGACTTCGTCGCGATCACACGTGCGTACTCGATCGCGAGCGCCTCCAGGTCCGCGTGGTCCGCGACCTCGTTCACCGCGCCCCACTCGTAGGCGTCCTGCGCCGAGTACTCGCGCGCGAGGAAGAAGATCTCCCGCGCGCGCTTCTGCCCCACCTGCCGCGCCAGGTACGCCGACCCGTAGCCGCCGTCGAACGACCCGACGTTCGCGTCGGTCTGCTTGAACCGCGCGTGCTCGCGGCTCGCGATCGACAGGTCCGCGACGACGTGCAGCGAGTGCCCGCCCCCGGCCGCCCACCCGTTGACGACCGCGACGACGACCTTGGGCATCGTCCGGATGAGCCGCTGCACCTCGAGGATGTGCAGGCGCCCCGCGCGGCCCGGGTCCACGGCGTCGCGCGTGTGCACGTCGCCCCCGCCGTCGGGCGCGGTCGTGTACTGGTACCCGGAGCGGCCGCGGATGCGCTGGTCGCCGCCCGAGCAGAACGCCCAGCCGCCGTCCTTGGGCGAGGGACCGTTGCCCGTGAGGAGCACGGTCCCGACGTCGGACGTCATGCGCGCGTGGTCGAGCACGCGGTAGAGCTCGTCGACGGTGTGGGGCCGGAAGGCGTTGCGCACCTCGGGCCGGTCGAACGCGACGCGCACGACCGGCAGGTCGCGCACGACGCCACCGTCCGGGTCGCGCTCCACGCCGCGGTGGTAGGTGATGTCGGTGAGCCCCTCGAACCCGTCGACGTCGCGCCACGCGCGGGGGTCGAACGTCTCGGAGACCTGGCGGGGGAGGGCGGGGGAGTCGTCGGTGCTGCTCACGCCCGCCACGGTAGCCGGTGCGCGGCCGGGCGGCGTGCGCGCGGCGTCGTGAGGCCGAGGACGAGGCCCGCCGCCACGACGAGCGTCCCCACGAGGGGCCGCACGCCCGGCTCCTCGAACCCCAGCACGACGGACGCGGCGAGCGCGGCGACGGGCAGGAGGCCCGCGAGGAGGCCCGCCCGCGCGGGGCCGATCTCCGCGAGCCCGGAGTACCACAGGAGGAACGCGACGGCCGTGACGATGACGGCGAGGAAGCCGAGCGCGGCGAGCTCCCCGGCGTCCGGCACCGCGAGGAAGGGGCGTCCGGCGAGGTGCTGCGCGGCCAGGCCGAGCACCGCGAGCTGGGGGACGGCGAGCACGCACGCGTACGCGGAGACGCGCAGCGCGCCGAGCGTCGGCAGGAGCGGCACCGCGAGGAGCGAGAAGCACACCTCGCACGCGAGCGCGCCGAGCGCGAGCACGACGCCGAGGGCGTCGCCCGGGCCGCCGCCCTCGACGACCACGACGCCGGCGGTCACGACGACCGCCGCCGCGAGCGTGCGCGCGGCGACGCGCCGGGCGCGCAGCGCGGCGGACGCGGCGAGCACGACGGGCGAGGCCCCGACGACGGCCCCGACGAGCGACGGGTCGGCGCGCGCGGCGCTCTCGACGACGAGGACGCTGAAGCCGACGAGGCCCGTCGCCGCGAGGGCGGCGAGCCGCAGCAGCGCGCGCGGCGACGGCACGACCCAGGGCGCGCGCCGCACGGCGAGGACGGCGAGCAGGACGAGCGCGGCGACGGCGTAGCGCACGGCCTGACCGCCGAGCACGGGGAAGCCGGCGAGCGCGGCCGACGCGACGAACGAGGCGCCGACGATCGCCATGGCGGCCGCGCAGCGCAGGTCGCCGGTCCGGGTGGCGAGCGTCCCGGTGGGGAGGGAGGGGGCGGGGGCGGTGGTCACCCGTCGACCGTAGGAGCGCGCTGGGCCACCGTGCAGGGCCAGGTCGTGCCTGGTTCACTGGGCCAGATGACGACGCGCCTCGAGCCCGACGCGCTGCTGCTCGTCCTCGGCCCGCGCCCCGGCCGGGACGTCGGTCGGTGGCTGGGCGACGGGCTGCGCGCCGCGGTCGTGGACGGTCGGCTCGAGGCCGGGACCGTGCTGCCCTCGGGGCGGGACGCCGCGGCGGCGCTCGGCGTCTCGCGCGGGACGGTCATGGCCGCCGTCGACGTGCTCGTGGGCGAGGGGCTGCTCGTGTCGCGCCCGCGCTCGGGCGTCGTCGTGGCGTCGCTGCCCGCGCCCGACCGCACGGCGCGAGCGGTGACCCGGGCGGCCCCGGGCGGCGCTGCCGCCCCGCGCGGGGTGAGCGTGGGCACGCCCGACCCGGCGCTGTTCCCGCGCGCGGCGTGGGCGCGCGCGGTGCGCGACGGCGTCCGCGGTCTCGCCGACGCCGAGCTCGGCTACCCGGACCCGCAGGGTCTGCCCGCGCTGCGCGAGGCGCTCGCGGTCCACCTGCGCCGTGCGCGCGGCGCTCGCGTGACGGCGTCCGACGTCGTCGTGGTCAGCGGCGTGGCGCAGGGGCTCGCGCTGCTCGCGCGCCTCCTCGCGACCGGCCGGGTCGCCCCGAGCCCGGGCACGCGCGGGGGCCCCGCGCCGGGGGAGCCGGTGCGCGTGGCGGTGGAGGACCCGTCGTCGCGCGGGGCGCTCGACCTGCTGCACGACGCGGGCCTGCGCACGGCCGGGGTGCCGGTCGACGCGGACGGGCTGCGGGCCGACCTGCTGCCGGACGACGCGCGCGCCGCGCTCGTGACGCCGGCGCACCAGTTCCCGCTCGGGGTCGTGCTCGCGCCCGCGCGGCGCCGCGCCCTGCTCGCGTGGGCAGCGGCGGGGGACCGCCTCGTCCTCGAGGACGACTACGACGCCGAGCTGCGCTACGACCGCCGGCCCGTGGCGTCGGTGCAGGCGCTCGACCCGGAGCGTGTCGTGCTGCTCGGCTCGGTCTCCAAGCTCCTGTCCCCGGCGCTGCGCCTCGGCTGGGTCGTCGCGCCGCCGCGCGTCGTGGGCCCGCTCGTGGAGGCGAAGCGCCGCGCGGACCTCGGCACGTCCGTGCCGGAGCAGGCGGCGCTCGCGGCGCTGCTCGGCTCGGGCGCGTACCAGCGGCACCTGCGGCGCGCGCGGCTCGTGTACCTGCGGCGGCGGCGCGCGCTGCTCGACGCGCTCGCGACCGCCCTGCCCGGCGTCCGCGTGGGCGGCGTCGCGGCGGGGCTGCACCTCGTCGTCCCCGTCCCGGGCGCGGCCGCGGAGGCTGCCGCGGTCGCGGGGCTGCGCGCCGCGGGCGTGCCGGCGGAGCCTCTCGGGGGCACGTCCTCCAGCCTGGCCGGGCACGGCGTGGTCGTGGGCACGGCACGCGTCCGGGAGGGCGACGTGCCGGGCGTCGTGCAGGTGCTCCGGACCGCGTGCTTGACGCCGGGTGAGGAACTGGTACGTTAGTACCAGTTCTGCGCACGACGGCGGGCCCTGCCACCCGGTGCGCCGATCCCAGGGAGCACCCCCATGGCATGGATCGTCCTCGTCGCGTCCGGCATGCTCGAGGCCGGCTGGGCGCTGAGCCTCAAGGCCTCGCACGGCTTCACGCGCCTGTGGCCCAGCGTCGGGTTCGTCGTCATGCTCGTGCTGAGCATGGTCGGACTGAGCATCGCCCTGAAGTCGCTGCCCGTGGGCGTGGCCTACGGTGTCTGGGTGGGGATCGGCGCCGCGCTGACGGCGGTCCTCGCCGTCGTCCTGTTCGACGAGCCCGTGACCGTCCTCAAGGTGATCTCCCTCGTGCTGATCGTCGCCGGGGTCGTCGGGCTCAACCTCTCCGGGGGAGGGCACTGACACCGATGCCGACCGAGACCGCCCCGTCGCGGCCCGTGCCGCGCCGCCAGGCCCGCGGCGTCGCACGCCGCGAGGCGATCGTGCGCGCCGCCGCCGACCTCATCCTCCGCGAGGGCCCCGCCGCGGTGACGCACCGCGCCGTCGCGGCCCGCGCCGACGTCCCGCTCGCCGCGACGACCTACTACTTCACGGGCCTCGACGACCTCATCGGCGCGGCCGGCGAGGTCATCGTCGCGGGCTGGGCCGAGCACGCCCGCGGGGCCGCCGAGCGCGCGGCCCGCGGCGGCGACCGCGCGCGCCTCGACGCCCACGTGCTCGTCGACGCGGTGCTGCCGCCGGGCGGCGAGACCGAGGTGCGGGGCTTCTACGAGCACCTCGTCGGGGCCGGGCGCTACCCGGCGCTCGCACGCGCCTACGGCGAGGGTCGCCAGGGCCTCGACGACGCGATCGCGCAGCTCCTCGCCGTCCGCGGCCTCGGCAGCGTCCCGCCCGCGCTCGTCGTGGCCGTCGTCGACGGCGCCGCGGTGAGCGCGCTGAGCGAGGGGCACGACGTGCGCGCGCTCGCCGTCCAGCTCGTCGCCGACCTCGTCGGGCGAGACACCGCGAGCTGACCCCGGCGGGTGGCGTGCGCGACCGGCCCCGACCGCCCGGTAGCCTCGCGGGCCATGAGCCGCCGACCACTAGCCCCCCGGCCCTCCGTGCGCGACCGCCTGGTCCCGGAGAGCGTGCGGGCCGTCACGTCGACCGTCGTCGCGCTCGTCGTCGCCCCGCTCGTCGTCGTGCTCACGGCGGGCCCGCTCGGCCTCGACCCGGACGGCGTGCCCGTGGCCGCCGGGCTCCTGGCGTGGGCCGTGCTCTCCGGGCTCTACTGCACGCTCACGTGCGTCGCGTTCGCGGGACGCCGCGGGCGCGCGCTCGAGCGGGCGCTCCTCGACGCCCACCCGGACGGGCGCGGGCGTGTCCGCAGGCTGCTCCTCGGGGGCGGGTCGGCCGCGTGGTCGGTCCAGTTCGCCGTCATGGCGCTGCTCGTCGGGGTCGCGCTCGCCCAGGGTTCCGCGTGGGCCACCGTCCCCGGGATGACGGTGCTCGGCGTCGCGGTGATCGTCGCGTCGTGGGTGACGGTCCTCGTCTCCTACACGGTGCACTACGCACGCCGCGACGTCGCCGCCGGCGGCGCGGGCGGGTTCGGGTTCCCCGGTGACGGCCCACGGGCCTTCGCCGACTACGTGTACCTCGCGGCGGGCGTGAGCACGACGTTCTCCACCGCCGACGTCACGGTGCTCGACACCGCCACGCGCCGCATGGTCACGACGCACGCCGTCGTCGCGTTCGCGTTCAACGCGGTCATCGTCGCCCTCGTCGTCGTCGTGCTCGTCAGCTCCTGAGCGCGGCGCCCGGGCGGCGGCGCGGCGTGCTGCCGCCGGTGGTGACATAGCCTGGAGGCGTGCCCGACTCCCGCACCGTCGTCTACCGCACCCGGCTCACCACGCGCTTCCGCGGCCTCGACGCGCGCGACGGCGTGCTGCTGCGCGGCGACGCCGGGTGGGGCGAGTTCTCCCCGTTCTGGGACTACGACGACGCCGAGTCCGCGGCGTGGCTGCGCGCGGCGCACGAGGCCGCGCACCACGGGTGGCCCGACGCCGTCCGCGACCGCGTGCCCGTCAACGTCACCGTGCCCGCCGTCGGGCCCGACCGCGCGCGCGAGCTCGTCGCGGCGTCCGGCGGCTGCCGGACCGCGAAGGTCAAGGTCGCGCAGCGGGGTCCCGACGGCGCGCTCGAACCGCTCGACGCCGAGGTCGCGCGGCTCGAGGCCGTGCGCGACGCGCTCGGACCGGACGGCCGGGTGCGCGTGGACGCGAACGGCGCGTGGGACCCCGACGAGGCGCTGCGGCGCCTGCCGCACCTCGACCGCGCCGCGGGCGGGCTCGAGTACGTCGAGCAGCCGTGCCCGGACGTCGCGGGGCTCGCGGCCGTCCGGCGCGGCCAGCGCGGCGACACCGCCGTGCCCGTCGCCGCGGACGAGTCGATCCGGCGCGCCGAGGACCCCCTCGCCGTCGTGCGCGCCGACGCCGCGGACGTCGTCGTGCTCAAGGTCCAGCCGCTCGGCGGCGTGCGCGCGTGCCTCGACCTCGCCGAGCAGGTGCGGCTGCCCGTCGTCGTGTCGTCCGCGCTGGAGTCGTCCGTCGGCATCGCCGCGGGCGTCGCGCTCGCCGCGGCCCTGCCCGAGCTGCCGTACGCGTGCGGGCTCGCGACCGTCAACCTCTTCGCGGCGGACGTCACGGACGCCCCGCTCGTCCCCACCGGCGGCACCCTGCCCGTGACCCGCCCCGCCCCGTCCGCCGCCGCGCTCGCCGTGACCGCGCCCGACGCCGGGACGGACCGGCGCTGGCGCGAGCGACTCGACCGCGTCGCGGGCCTCCTCGCGTCGGTGGGGGGTGCCCGGTGAGCGACGTGCTGCTCGACGGCCTCGACGCCCAGCCCCCCGCGGTGCGCGGCGCGTTCGTGCTCGTGCACCGCCTCGTGCTCGGCGGCGTCGCCGACGTCGTGCTCGCCCCGGGGTCGCGCAGCGCGCCGCTCGCGTACGCGCTCGCGGCGGCGTCCGACCACAGGCTCCTGACGCTGCACGTGCGCGTCGACGAGCGCTCGGCCGGGTTCCTCGCCGTCGGGCTCTCGCGCGGCGCGGGCCCGCTCGACCATGCCGGGGTGGCGCTGCCGCGCCCGGTCGCCGTCGTCACGACGTCGGGCACGGCCGTCGCGAACCTGCACCCCGCGGTGCTGGAGGCGCACCACACGGGCGTCCCGCTCGTGCTGCTCACCGCCGACCGGCCGCACGAGCTGCGCGGCACGGGGGCGAACCAGACGACGCACCAGGCGGGGATCTTCGGCCCCGCCGTGCGGTTCGCGGCCGACGTCCCCGCGCCCGACGGCCGGCCGGGCGAGGTGCGCGACCTGCTCGCGCTCGCGGGCCGGGCGCTCGGCGAGGCGCTCGGCGCGCGCTCGGGTCACCCCGGCCCCGTGCACCTCGACCTCGCGTACCGCGAGCCCCTGGTCCCGCTCGGCAGCGTCGGCGGCGCCGCGCCCGCGGCTGCACCGGCGCCCGCTCCCGGCGCCGCACGTGCGACCGCGGCCGACGCGCCCTCGACGACGGTCGTTCCCGCGCGCGCCGTCCTCGCCGCGGACCAGCCGGCACCGGGTGCGCGGACGGTCGTCGTCGCGGGCGACGGTGCGGGCCCGGTCGCGCGCGAGCTCGCCGAGGCGCGCGGCTGGCCCCTGCTCGCGGAGCCGTCGTCCGGCGCCCTGGGCGGCGCGCACCTCGTCGTCGCGCACCCGCTCGTGCTCGGCGTCGACGAGCTCGTCGACGCCGTGGAGCACGTCGTGGTGCTGGGCCGCCCGACCCTGTCGCGGCCCGTGCAGAGGCTGCTCGGCCGCGCGGGCGTCGACGTGCGCGTCGTCGCGGACGGTGCCGGGCCGTGGCCCGACGCCGCGCGCAACGCCGCGTCCGTCCTGCCCGCGGTCCCGACCGCGTGGCTCGACCCGGACGGCGTCGCGCCCGGGCCGGGCGGCGCCGACCCGGCGTGGCTCGCGCGGTGGCGCGCCGCCTCGGCCGCCGCGGCGCGCGTCGTGGCGGCGGCGACGGACGGCGCGCGGACCGACGGGCCGAGCGTCGCGCGCGCCGTCGTGAGCGCGTGCGGCGGCGACGACCTCCTCGTCGTCGGCTCCTCCAACCCCGTGCGCGACCTCGGCCTCGTGCTCGGGATCGACGCCGCCGCGCCGCGCGTGCTCGCGAACCGCGGCCTCGCGGGGATCGACGGCACGGTCTCCACGGCGCTGGGCGCCGCCGTCGCGACGGGCCGGGCGCACCGGCGCACGCGCGCGCTGCTCGGCGACCTCACGTTCCTCCACGACGTCGGCGGGCTGCTCCGCGGCCCGTCGGAGCCGCACGCGGACCTCCAGCTCGTCGTCGTGAACGACGACGGCGGCTCGATCTTCGCGGGGCTCGAGCCCGGCGCGCTCGGCGAGACGTCCGAGGCGTCGGGCCGCACGTTCGAGCGCGTGTTCGCGACGCCGCACGGGGCCAACCTCGCGCAGCTCTGCGCGGGCTACGGCGTGGACCACCAGCTCGTGCCGGACGTGCCGTCCCTGCGGCACGCGCTCGGCGCGCCGAGCCACGGCGTCCAGGTGCTCGAGGTGCGCGTCGGGCGTACGGAGCGCCGGCGCGACGCGCTGAGCCTCGCCGAGGACGTGCGCGCCGCCGTGCGCGCGGCGCTCTGAACTCGCAGCGAACTCCCAGGAGCGTTCAAGCGTCGTTCAAGCGCGGCGGTGTGAAGTGGTGGGCAGCAACGAGGAGGCCACCATGACCAGCACCCCGGGCACCGAGCCCACCACCCCCACCACCCCGGCCACCGACGCCCCTGCCGCTCCCGCCGAGACGACGCCCGCCGCCGCCGAGCGCGCCGCGACGGTCTCCGTCGAGACGCCGGCACCCGCGCCCGTCGAGGCGCGGACCGAGCCCCTGGCCCCGGTCGGCGCGACGCAGCCGATCCCCGCACCGCAGCACGTCCAGCACCTCGCGCCGCCGCAGCCCGCCCCGACGGGCCACGCGAGCGCCGCGCCGCTGCCCAACCCGTACGCGCGGCCCGCCCAGCCGTCGCCGCACGCGCCCGGCGGGTCGTTCGGCCCGCCGCCCGCACCGCCGGTCCCGGCCGGCCAGGGTGAGGACGGCGGCGCCCGCCGCCGCCGCACCTGGGTCCCCGTCGTCGGCGCGGCCGCCGCGGCAGCCGTCCTCGCGAGCGTCGGCACCGCGGGCCTCACCGTGGCGCTGACGCCCGACCAGGCGCCGGCGTCGCTCGCGGACGTCGGCCGCCAGCAGAGCACCACGGCGCCCGTGTCCGACTCGTCGTCGCAGAACCCGGACTGGGAGGCCGTGACCCAGGCGGTCGCGCCGTCGGTCGTCGCGATCCAGGTGCAGACCCCGCAGGGCGGTGCCGAGGGGTCGGGCGTCGTCATCGACCAGCAGGGCCACGTCCTGACGAACAACCACGTCGTGTCCGGCGCGGTCGACGACACCGTCCAGGTGACGCTGAGCGACGGCCGCCTGTTCGAGGCGAAGATCGTCGGGCTCGACCCGGCGACCGACCTCGCGGTCGTGCAGCTCGTCGACGCGCCCGACGACCTCCGGCCCGCGACGCTCGGCGACTCGGACGACGTGAGCGTCGGCGAGGCCGTGCTCGCGGTCGGCAACCCGCTCGGTCTCGCGAACACGGCGACGACGGGCATCGTGTCGGCCGTGGACCGTCCGGTCTCCGCGTCGGGCGAGGGCGGCGGCACGTCCGTCGTCACCAACGCGATCCAGATCGACGCCGCGGTCAACCCCGGCAACTCGGGCGGCCCGCTGTTCGACGCGCAGGGCCGCGTCATCGGCATCACGTCGTCGATCGCGTCGCTCTCGAGCGGCGGCGGGCAGTCGGGGTCGATCGGCCTCGGGTTCGCGATCCCCGTGAACCTCGCGAGGTCGATCGGGGAGCAGCTCATCGAGGACGGGACCGCCGAGCACGCGTTCCTCGGCGTGACGCTCGCCGACGCGACCGCGACCGCCGACGGCGTCACGCGCCGCGGCGCGGAGGTCCAGGAGATCACCGACGGGTCGCCCGCCGCCGAGGCGGGGGTCCGCTCCGGGGACGTCGTCGTCGCGATCGACGGCCACGCCGTGGGCGGCGCCGAGTCGCTCACCGCGTTCGTGCGCGAGCGGGCCGCGGGCGAGACGTCCGCGCTGACGGTCGTGCGCGACGGGAAGACGATCGAGCTCGACGTGACGCTCGCGACGCGCCCCGCCGACGACGGGACCGACGGGCAGGATCAGGCGCCCGACCAGGGCCGCGCCCCGGGCCAGGGCGACCAGGGCGAGGGCCAGGGCGGCGGGCAGGACTCCGACCCGTCCGACCCGGGCAACGTCCCGAACCCGTTCGACTGGTTCTTCGGCGGGCGGGGCTGACCCCTCGGGACGCCCGCCGGGCGTCCCGGGGCACCGGGGGCGGGCCGACGCGCCGGCACGCGCGGCCCGCTCCCGCACACCGAGCTCCCGTCGCGTCCCCTGCCGCGGCGGGCGGGCGAGCGGCCCGCGAGTCCCCGCGCGGGGCGGTCGCCGCACACCGGACGGCCGGCACGGAGCGCCCGTGCCGGCCGTCCGTCGTCCCCGGTCAGCCGGCGGCGGGCCCCGACGGCTCCCACGTGGCGCCCGGCTCCTCGTCGGCCGCGGCGGCGGGCGCGTCGACGTGCTTGGTGAAGAAGCCGGCCGTCTCGACGTACCCGCCCGAGACGTAGAACTCCTTGGACAGGCCCGTGGCGAGACCGACGCGCCGCGCGCCCACCTCCGCGGCCCACGCCTCCGCGGCCTCGAGCAGGACGCGGCCGATCCCCTGGCGGCGGTGCGACGGCCGCACGGCGACCTCCTCGACGCGGCACACGACGCCGTTCGAGGCGAACGTCAGGTGGCGGTTGGCGAGCAGGTAGCCGACCACGCCGTCGTCCGGGAGCTCGGCCACCGCGAAGTACGTGTCGAGCGCTGCGAGGAGCGGGCCGAACGACCGCTCGAACGCCTCGCGCTCGGGGTCGTGGCGCGGCAGCTCGCGGACGAGCGGCCACACGTCGTCGCGGTCGGCCACGGTCGCGCGGCGGACCAGGACGCCGGACGGGGCGGACGGGCGGGCGGCGGGAGACAGGGAGGAATCGGGCACGCCGCGAACGTAGCAGCGGCGACCCCGGCGGGACCGGGCCGTCCGGACCCCGGTCGCGAGGCCGCGACGGTGACGTCTCCGCCGGTCAGCCGCCGCCGAGCGCGAAGCGCATCGGCTCGAGCTTCGCCTCCGACTCCGCGACCTCCGCCGCAGGGTCCGACGCGGCGACGATGCCGCACCCGGCGAACAGACGGACGGACCGCGGGTCGGTCGCCGAGAGCTCGGCGGACCGCAGCGCGATGCCCCACTCGCCGTCGCCGTCGGCCCCGAGCCACCCGACCGGGCCCGCGTACCGGCCCCGGTCCATGCCCTCGATCTCGCGGATGACCTCGCGCGCGACGCTCGTCGGCGTCCCGCACACCGCGGCCGAGGGGTGCAGCGCCGCGGCGAGCGCGAGGCTCGTCGGGCCGGCCGCCGCCCCGGGCGCGCCGGCGCCGCGCGCGAGGACCGCCGTCACGTCGGACGCGAGGTGCATGACGTTCGGCAGGTGCAGCACGAACGGCGCGTCGGGCACGTTCATCGACGAGCAGAAGGGCGCGAGCGCCTGCGCGACCGACCGCACCGCGTACTCGTGCTCCTCGAGGTCCTTCGACGACCGCGCGAGCTGGGCCGCGCGCAGCAGCGCCTCGTCGTCGGAGAGCCCGCCGCGGCGGATCGTGCCGGCGAGCACGCGCGAGGTCACGAGGCCCTTCTCGCTGCGGACCAGCAGCTCGGGGGTCGCCCCGACGAGGCCGTCGACGGAGAAGGTCCAGCACGCCTCGTACGCCGCGACCAGGCGCGCGAGGAGCCAGCGCGGGTCCACGGGCTCGGCGGTGTGCGCGACGACGTCGCGCGCGAGCACGACCTTCTCGAGCGCGCCCGAGCGGATCCGCTCGACGCCCTCCGCGACGACGGTCGCCCAGTCGTCGGCGCGCAGCGCGCCGTCGTGCCACGCGACCGCGCCGGGGGCCGTGACGGGAGTGCGCGGGGTGCGCGCGAGCGCGTCGGCCGGGGAGGAGGAGAGCGAGCCGGCCGTGTCGACCGTCGTGAGCCACGCGCGCCCGTCGCGACGGCCCACGACGACGCGCGGTACGACGAGCACGCCGCCCGCGCGGACGGGGTCGTGCGCGTCGTCGCCCGGCGCCGAGTCGTCGAACGCGAACGAGCCGAACGCGACCGGTCCGGTGCCGGGCAGCCCGACCTCGTCGCGCACCACGGCGCGCCCGAGCGTCTCGTGCCACGCCGCCTCGGCGTCGGCGAACCGGCCCGGGCCCCACGTCTCGAGGCGCAGCGCCTCGCCCCAGCCCACGATCCCGTCGCCGCGGCGCACCCACGCGTGCGGGCGCGCGTCGGGCAGGAGGTCCACGAGGGCGTCGAGACCGCCGGGCAGGTCGGGGATCGGGGTGGTCCGCACGACGATGCTCGGCCGGGGTTGCGGCTGTCCGGCCGTGGCCGACGGTTCTGCAGTCATCGCGTCCAGCGTAAGCCGCGCGCGGCGGTGCGCCCGCCGGGCCCGGTCCGCCCCGCCCGCCGTCGCCCCCGGGGCGCGCCCGGCGGCGCGCGGACGTGGAAGCATGGGGGCATGCCCCGCGCCACCCTGGACAAGAAGCCCACCGAGGTCGCGTCGATGTTCGACGGGATCGCCTCGCGGTACGACCTGACGAACGACATCCTCTCGCTCGGGCAGGACCGGTCGTGGCGCCGCGCGGCGGTGCGCGCGGTCGGCGCGCTGCCGGGGGAGAAGGTCCTCGACCTCGCCGCCGGGACCGGCACGTCGTCCGAGCCGTTCGCCGACGACGGCGTGCGCGTCGTCCCGTGCGACTTCTCGCTCGGGATGCTGCAGGTCGGCAAGGAGCGGCGCCCGGACCTCCCGTTCGTCGCGGGCGACGCGACGCGGCTCCCGTTCGCCGACGAGACGTTCGACGCGGTGTCGATCTCGTTCGGGCTGCGCAACGTCGTCGACACCGAGGGCGCGCTGCGCGAGATGCTGCGCGTCGTGCGGCCGGGCGGGCGCGTCGTGATCTGCGAGTTCTCGACCCCGACGTGGGCGCCGTTCCGCGTCGTCTACCAGGAGTACCTCGTCCAGGCGCTCCCGCGCATCGCGGCCGCCGTGACGCGCGAGGGCGGCTCCTACCAGTACCTCGCCGAGTCCATCGCGGCGTGGCCGGACCAGGTCGGGCTCGGCCGTCTGCTCCTGCGCACGGGCTGGGAGAAGGTCGCGTACCGCAACCTCTCCGGCGGGATCGTCGCGCTGCACCGCGCGACGCGTCCCGCGTGACGCACCCCTGACGTCCGACCGCCGCACCCCCCCCGCCGCGTCCGCGCAGCGGAATTCACCCGGCGGAGCAGGCTCCTGCGCATGCCGTTGCCCGGGGCACGACCTACCGTCGGGGCACGAGCGCCGCCGCAGGGGTGGGCGCCGGTACGACAGGGGCACGACATGGAACGGCTGACGAAGGGCGCGCTGGCGATCGGGGCGGGAGCGTTGCTCCTCCTGGGAGGCGCCGGGACGTACGCGCTGTGGTCCGACTCGCAGGCCGTCGCCGAGGCGGGCGACATCACCTCGGGCGACCTGGACCTCGCGATGGGCACTCCCGTCTGGACGCTCAACGGGACTCCCGTGGCGGACGTCACGGCGGTCCGCATCGTCCCGGGCGACGTGCTCGCCCTGACCCAGCCGGTCACCGTGACCGCGATCGGCGACACGCTGCAGTCCACGCTCTCCGTCGCGGGCACCGACGCCCTCACGGGCGACGCGGCGCTGCTCGACGCGCTCGACGTGACGTTCGAGCTCGACGGCCCGCCGTCGTGGGCCACGGACAACGGGGACGGCACGTTCGAGGTCGCGCCGTCGACGGCCGCGTACGCGCCCGTCGACGCCGACGTGACGCTCACGTTCGACGAGGCGACGCCCGACCAGGTCGCGACGAACGCCGTCGTCAACCTGTCGAGCCTGACCTTCACGCTCGAGCAGCACCTCTGAGAGGTCCGCGGTGGGCGTCGAGAGCTCCCGCCGCGCACGGCCACCCGGCCCGGGCGCGCTCCGCACGGCGCGCGCCCGCCGGGGCGCCGCGCGCGCCGTCGCCGTGCTCGTCCTCGCGGCGCTCCCGCTCTCGGCGGGCGCCGCGTGGGCCACGTGGTCGGCCTCGCAGGCCGTGAGCACCGCGGACGTGCGCTCGGGGACCTTCGGCGTCGAGACGTCGTGGCAGACGTTCCCCGACCTCGCGGGCATGATGCCCGGCGAGTCGCGCGACGGCGTCGCGTCGCTCACGCACACGGGTGACGGCACGTGGCGGTACCGGCTGTCCGTCGCGTACGACGGCCCCGTGCAGCCCACCGTGACGTTCTACCCGGGGCCGACGTGCACCGGGACGCCGCTCGCCGCCGGGGCGCTCAGCCCGCAGACGTACGCGCGCGGCGCGACCACCCAGGTGTGCGTGCGCTACACGCTCCCCGCGGGGAGCCCGAACGCGTGGCAGGGGCAGAGCGCGCAGGTCGCGGTCACCGTCACGCTCGAGAGCAGGCCGTCGTGACGCGCGCGGTCCGGGTCCGGGTCGCCGCGGTGCTCGCGGTGCTGCTCGCGCTCGTCGGCGTGCCGGCCGCGGCGTGGTGGACGGCGAACGGCTCGCTGTGGACGACCGTCTCCGCCGGGACGGTCCCGCCGCCGACCGCGACGACGTGCACGACGACCGGCTCGGTCGTGCTGCGCAGCGCGACCGTCAGCTGGGCCGCGCCCACGCCCGCGCCCGCGCGCTACCGCGTGACGATCGCGGGCGGCGGGCAGTCCACCACGACCGAGACCACCGCCACCCAGCTCGTCGTCACCGAGAGCCTGCTCGGCGGGCTGCTCGGGTCGATCCTCGACCTGCTGCTCGGCGGCACGACGCTCCAGGTGAGCGTCCAGTCCGTCCACGCCTCCGGCTGGACGTCCGCCCCGAGCAACGCCGTGCCGGTGCGCGGCGCGCTCCTCGCGGGCACCGGCCTCGCCGGGGTGTCCTGTGGCTGAGCGCCGGCTGCCCGCACGGCACCGCGGGACACGCCGCCACGGGCCGCTCGCCCGGGTGCTGGGCGCCGTCGCGCTGGCGGCCGCCGTCGGGCTGGCCCTCGTGGGCGTCGTCGTGCCGCTCGTGCTCGGGGCGACGCCGTACACCGTCCTCACCGGGTCGATGCGCCCCACCTACGCGCCGGGGACGATGGTCGTCGTGCGGCCCGTCGACGCGGCACGCATCTCCCCGGGGGACGTGGTGACGTACCAGATCGCCTCGGGGCGGCCCGAGGTCGTGACGCACCGCGTCGTCGCCGTCGGCGTCGGGGCGGACGGCGAGCGCACCCTGACGACGCGCGGCGACGCCAACTCCTCGCCCGACCCGGAGCCCGTGCGTCCCGTCCAGCTGCGCGGGACCGTCGTCTACGCGGTCCCCGTGCTCGGCTGGGTCAGCACCGCGGTCTCGGGGGACACGCGCCGCACCGTCGCGGTGGTCGCGGCGGCCGGCCTCCTCGGGTGGGGCGCCTGGCAGGTCGTGGCGGGTCTGCGCGAGCGGGCCCGGTCGCGCGGGCGCACGCGTGCCCGACCGGCCCCGGAGCCCGTCCCGTGAGCCCGCGGGCGCACCGGCGCGGGCCGCTCCGGCGCGACCCGGTGCGTGCCCGGCGGCGCGGACGGCCGCGCGCGCTCCTCGCGGTCGCGCTCGCGCTCGTCGCCGCCGTCGCGCTCGGCGGGCCCGCACGCGCGTCCGCGGGCGGCGAGGACGCCGTACGACTGAGCACCGACGGGTCCGCGTGGGCGGCGGACCTCACGACGTCCCTCTTCGGGGCGGACGCGCTCGTCGTCCCCGGCGCGACCGTCGTGCGCGACCTGTGGGTCCGCAACGACGGCCCGGGCGCGGCGCGCGTCCTCGTCGACCTCGCTCCCGACGTCGACCCGGCGCAGGCGCGCACCGGCCTCGGCGCGTGGCTCGACGTCGCGCTCGACGGCACGAGGCCCGACGGCGCCACGTGGCGCGGGCCGGTCCTCGACCCGGGTGAGGCGACGCGCGTCGAGGTGCGGGTCGCGATGTCCGCCGACGCGCCGTCCTCGACGCGGCGCTCGGTCGCGGGCGTGCTCGAGAGCGTGCACCTCGTCGCCGTCGCGGACGGGGCGGCGCCTCCGGGCGGCGGCCGGGGCAGCCTGCCGCGCACGGGCGCGGACGCGTGGGCGGTCCTCGCCGTCGCGGCGCTCGCGGCGGGGGCGGGCGTCCTGCTCGCGCGTGCGGGGTCGGCGGGCCGTGCCCCGCGGGACCGGGTGCAGGACGCGCGGCCGGAGTCCGGCCCGTCGGCCTGACCTGCGTCGACGCGTCCCGTGGGCGCGCCCCGGCCCCGGGAGGCTAGGCCATCGCCGCGCCGGCCCCGTTGCCCGCGAGTCCCGACTCCCAGGGCCCGTGGTCGTCGCCGGGGAGGACCTTCGTCACAGGATCTCCCAAGGAAGGGTCGCCTTGCTACACATCTCCCACCGGGAGTGACTAGAGTGGCGACGTCCATTGTGACCGACTTCACAAGGACTGTGGGTGCACCGTGCCCGGACCCCGGCCACGGTGGAGGCGCGAGATGTCCCGACGACCGGACGGGGAGGGGTGAGCACGGTGGGCGCGAGGCTCGACGACGCCGACGTGATCGTCGTGGGCGCCGGTCCGGCCGGCTCCGCGGCCGCGCACTACTGCGCCGCCGCCGGCCTCAGCGTGCTGCTCCTGGAGAAGTCCTCGTTCCCGCGCGACAAGATCTGCGGCGACGGACTCACCCCGCGCGCGGTCGCCGAGCTCGTGCGCATGGGCGTCCCCACGCGCGAGGACGACGGGTGGATCCGCAACCGCGGCCTGCGCGTCGTCGCGAGCGGGCGGTCCTGGGAGCTCGCCTGGCCCGACCTCGCGTCGTACCCCAGCTACGGCATGGCCCGCGCGCGCCACTCGTTCGACCGCACGCTCGCCGAGCACGCGCAGCGCACCGGGGCCAAGCTGCTCGAGCGCACCGCCGTGACCGGTCCCGTCCTCGACGAGCGCACCGGCCGCGTCGTCGGCGTGACGGCGCGTCCCGTGGACGACAAGGGCCGACGCGCGGGCGACGAGGTCACCTACCGCGCGCCCGTCGTCGTCGCGGCCGACGGCGTCTCGTCGCGCTTCGCGCTCGCCCTCGGCCTCGCACGCCGCGAGGACCGCCCGATCGGCGTCGCCGTCCGCACCTACTTCCGGACGCCCCGGCACGACGACCCGTGGATGGAGTCCCACCTCGAGCTGTGGGACGGCGCGCCCCGCGAGTCGAACCTCCTGCCGGGCTACGGCTGGATCTTCTCCCTCGGCGACGGCACGGCGAACGTCGGCCTCGGCTCGGTGAGCTCGACGCCCGCGCGGCAGTCCGCGGCGAACGTCGACTACAAGGACCTGTTCGCGGCGTGGATGCGCAACGCGCCCGCCGAGTGGGAGCTCACCGAGGAGAACCGCCTCGGCCCGGTGCGCGGCGCCGCGCTGCCCATGGGGTTCAACCGCACGCCGCTGTACACGCGGGGCGTGCTCCTCGTGGGCGACTCCGGAGGCATGGTCAGCCCGTTCAACGGCGAGGGCATCGCGTACGCGATGCAGGCCGGTCGGACGGCGGCCGACGTCGTCGCGCAGTCGCGCGCACGCCTCACCGACCCGGGGCGCGAGCGCGCGCTGCAGACCTACCCGCGGATCATGCGCCGCGAGCTGGGCGGCTACTACACGCTCGGCCGGTACTTCGTGAAGCTCATCGAGCACCCCGAGATCATGCGGGTCTGCACGCGCTACGGGCTCCCGCGCCCGGTCGTCATGCGGTTCGTGCTCAAGCTCCTGTCCGACTGCTACGAGCCCCGCGGCGGCGACTGGGTCGACCGCGTGATCGCAGGGCTGACGAGGGTGGTGCCGTCGTCATGAGCCACCGAGGTGGGCCGGCACCCTGCCAGGACGAGGGGCCGGCGCTCGCACCACCTTCCCGTGACCCCGGACGACGTCGTCCGGGAGAACCCGTCCCGAGCCCCCACTTGAGGAGTCGACGATGACCAACCCGTACGTCCCGCTGCTCGTCCTCATGGGCGTGGCCGCCGTGCTGGCCCTCGGCGGTGTCGCCGCGAGCGCGGTCATCGGACCCAAGCGCTACAACCGCGCCAAGCTCGACGCGTACGAGTGCGGCATCGAGCCCACGCCCCACGCCGTCGGCGGCGGGCGCTTCCCGATCAAGTACTACCTCGTCGCCATGACGTTCATCGTCTTCGACATCGAGGTCGTCTTCCTCTACCCGTGGGCCGTCGACTTCGCGACGCTCGCGACGTTCGGTCTCGTGGCGATGCTCGCGTTCCTCGCGCTCATCACCGTGCCGTTCGTCTACGAGTGGCGCCGCGGCGGCCTGGAGTGGGACTGACGGTGGCACCCAGCGGGGGCCCCGGCGGGCACCGGCGAGAGAACTAGGAGAGACACCATGGGGATCGAGGAAGCTCCCTCGGGCTTCTTGCTCACCACGATCGAGGACCTCGCGGGGTACCTGCGCAAGGCGTCGCTGTGGCCCGTGACGTTCGGCCTCGCGTGCTGCGCCATCGAGATGATGGCCGCCGGCGCGTCGCGGTTCGACCTGTCCCGGTTCGGCATGGAGGTCTTCCGCGCGTCGCCGCGCCAGGCGGACCTCATGATCGTCGCCGGGCGCGTGAGCCAGAAGATGGCGCCGGTCGTCCGCCAGGTCTACGACCAGATGAGCGAGCCGAAGTGGGTCCTGTCCATGGGCGTGTGCGCGTCGAGCGGCGGGATGTTCAACAACTACGCGATCGTGCAGGGCGTCGACCACGTCGTGCCCGTCGACATCTACCTGCCCGGCTGCCCGCCGCGGCCGGAGATGCTCATCAACGCGATCCTCGCGCTGCACGAGCAGATCCAGCACGAGCCGCTCGGGGTGAACCGCAAGGAGGCGGCGCGCGCCGCCGAGGCCGCGGCGCTCGAGGCCACGCCGACGTTCCAGATGAAGGGGCTGCTGCGGTGACGGACGAGAAGTCGGGGGCGGGCACGCCCGTGCCCCAGCCCGAGGAGGTGCAGGGCCCGCGGTCGTCCGACCTCGTGAGCGGCTCGGGCGCGCCACGGACGCTCGAGGTCGTCGAGGTGCGCGAGGGCATGTTCGGCGTCCGCGGCTCGGGCGACACGTCGGGCTACGGCGGGCTCGTGCAGCCCGTGGCGATGCCCGGCGCGAGCCCGCGGCCCTACGGCGGCTGGTTCGACGAGGTCGTCGACGTGCTCGCGGAGGTGCTCGCCGCGTCGGGCGTCCCGTTCGACGCGGCGGTCGAGCGCGTCGTCGTGGACCCGCCCGGCGCGCACGCCGAGCTCACGCTGCACGTGCACCGCGACCACCTGGTCGACGTGTGCCGCGCGCTGCGCGACGACCAGGACCTGCGGTTCGAGCTGAGCCTGGGCGTGAGCGGCGTGCACTTCCCGCACGACGTGGGGCGCGAGCTGCACGCGGTCTACCACCTGACGTCGATCACGCACGGCCGCCGCCTGCGACTCGAGGTGTCGGTGCCCGAGGCCGACCCGCACGTGCCGACCACGACGTCCGTCTACCCGACGAACGACTGGCACGAGCGCGAGACGTGGGACTTCTTCGGGATCGTCTTCGACGGCCACCCGTCCCTCGCGCGGATCGAGATGCCCGACGACTGGCCGGGCCACCCGCAGCGCAAGGACTACCCCCTCGGCGGCATCCCCGTCGAGTACAAGGGCGCGACCGTGCCCCCGCCGGACACGAGGAGGTCGTACTCGTGAGCACGCACACCACCGGCGCCCCCGGCGCCGCACCGCACGCCACGCGCCCGCCCGTCGGCGACTTCGAGCCGGGCATCCCGAGCTTCGAGGCGTCGGGCGGCGACTGGGCCGACGTCGCGGAGAGCGCCGTCGCCGCGGCCGCGCTCGGCGAGGAGCGCATCGTCGTCAACATGGGTCCGCAGCACCCGTCCACGCACGGCGTGCTGCGCCTCATGCTCGAGATCGACGGCGAGACCGTCACCGAGGCGCGGTGCGGCATCGGCTACCTGCACACCGGCATCGAGAAGAACATGGAGTACCGGACGTGGACGCAGGGCGTCACGTTCTGCACGCGCATGGACTACCTTGCGCCGCTGTTCCAGGAGACGGCGTACTGCCTCGCGGTCGAGAAGCTGCTCGGCATCACGGACGACGTGCCCGAGCGCGCGAGCGTGATCCGCGTGCTCATGATGGAGCTCAACCGCATCGCGTCCCACCTCGTGTGCCTGGGCACGGGCGGCAACGAGATGGGCGCGACGACCGTCATGACCGTCGCGTTCACCGCGCGCGAGGAGATCCTGCGGATCTTCGAGGCCGTGACGGGTCTGCGCATGAACCACGCGTACGTGCGCCCCGGCGGCGTCGCGCAGGACGTGCCGCCGGACCTCGTGGAGCAGGTCCGCAAGGCGGACCCGCTCGTGCGCCGCTACCTCGGCCAGCTCGGCGACCTCATGCTCGCGAACCCCATCTTCAAGGGTCGCCTCGTCGGGGTCGGGCACCTCAACCTCGCGGGCTGCATGGCGCTCGGGGTGACCGGGCCGGTGCTGCGCTCGACCGGCCACCCGTACGACGTGCGCAAGGCCGACCCGTACTGCGGCTACGAGACGTACGACTTCGACGTCCCGACCGCGACCGGTGCGGACTGCTACGACCGCGTCGTGCTGCGGCTCGAGGAGTGCTACCAGTCGCTGCACATCGTCGAGCAGTGCCTCGAGCGCCTCGAGGCGACCGCGGGCCAGCCCGTCATGGTGGGCGACCGCAAGATCGCGTGGCCCGCGCAGCTCGCGATCGGGAGCGACGGCCAGGGCAACTCGCTCGAGCACATCAAGGAGATCATGGGCACCTCCATGGAGGCCCTGATCCACCACTTCAAGCTCGTCACGGAGGGCTTCCGGGTCCCGGTGGGGCAGGCGTGGCAGACCGTCGAGCACCCGCGCGGCGAGCTCGGCGTGCACCTCGTGTCCGACGGCGGCACCCGCCCCTACCGGGCGCACTTCCGCGACCCGTCCTTCAACAACCTCCAGGCCGTGGCGGCGATGTGCGAGGGCGGCCAGGTGGCCGACGTCGTGGTCGCCGTCGCGTCGCTGGACCCCGTGCTGGGAGGGGTGGACCGATGACCATCGACGCCGGACCTGCGACGAACGGCACGCCTGCGGGCGCGCCGCGCCAGCGCCCCGGGTACGACGCCGAGACGGCCGCGCGGCTCGCCGCCGACGCGGCGCAGATCGTCGCGCGCTACCCGCACCCGCGCTCGGCGCTGCTGCCGATGCTGCACCTCGTGCAGTCCGAGGACGGCTACGTCTCGCGCGACGGGATCCTGTTCTGCGCCGAGCAGCTCGGCCTCACCGCGGCCGAGGTGTCCGCCGTCGCGACGTTCTACACGCAGTACAAGCGGCACCCGAACGGCACCTACACCGTGGGCGTCTGCACGAACACGCTGTGCGCGATCATGGGCGGCGACGCGATCTTCGACGAGCTGTCGGAGCACCTCGGCGTCGGGCACGACGAGACGACCGAGGACGGCGCGATCACGCTCGAGCGCGTCGAGTGCAACGCGGCCTGCGACTACGCGCCGGTCATGATGGTCAACTGGGAGTTCTTCGACAACCAGACCCCGGCCAGCGCGACCGACGTCGTCGACCGTCTCCGCGCGGGCGAGCCCGTCGCCCCGACGCGCGGCGCCGCGAGCGTGTGCACCTTCAAGCAGATGAGCCGCGTCCTCGCGGGCTTCACCGACGGCCGCGCCGACGAGGGCGTCGGGGCGGGTGAGCCCACGCTCGCCGGCCTGCGCCTCGCGCGCGAGCACGGCTGGACCGCCCCCGCCGGCGAGACGGCCGCCGAGGCGGGAGACGCGCCGTCGGCCGCCGACGCCGCGTCCACCGGCGGCACCGAGGGCGCACCGGAGAAGCCGGTCACCGGCGCGGAGCAGTCGAGCGCCGACCGGAAGCCGACCACCGAGGCCGACGTCGACCCGGGAGGCAAGGCCGAGTCGCCCGGCACGAAGCCCGACCCGTCGAAGGGAGCGGACGCATGAGCGAGCAGCAGACCGCCCGACCGGCACCCGACCCGCTGACCCCCGTCCTGTCGGACACGTGGGACGCGGACCGGTCCTGGACCCTGGCGTCGTACCTGGACCGCGGCGGCTACGCCGGCCTGCGCGCGGCGCTCGGCCAGGACCCGGCCGACGTCGTGGCGACCGTCAAGGCGTCCGGCCTGCGCGGCCGTGGCGGCGCGGGGTTCCCGACGGGCATGAAGTGGGGCTTCCTGCCCGCGCCCGACGGCGGCCCGCGCTACCTCGTCGTCAACGCGGACGAGTCCGAGCCGGGCACGTGCAAGGACATCCCGCTCATGCTCGCGAGCCCGCAGGCGCTCGTCGAGGGCGTCGCGATCACGTCGTACGCGATCGGGTGCCACCACGCGTTCATCTACGTGCGCGGCGAGGTGCTGCACGTGTACCGCCGCCTGCTGCGCGCGGTCGAGGAGGCGTACGAGGCGGGGTACCTCGGCACGGACGTGCTCGGGTCGGGCTTCGACCTCGACGTCACGGTCCACGCCGGGGCCGGCGCGTACATCTGCGGCGAGGAGACGGCGCTGCTCGACTCGCTCGAGGGGCGCCGCGGGCAGCCGCGGCTCAAGCCGCCGTTCCCGGCGGTCGCGGGCCTGTACGCGCGCCCGACGGTCGTCAACAACGTGGAGTCGATCGCGAGCGTGCCGTCGATCGTGGCGCGCGGCGCGGACTGGTTCACGTCGATGGGCACGGAGCGCTCGGCCGGGTTCGGCCTGTTCTCGCTCTCGGGCCACGTGACGCGGCCCGGCCAGTACGAGGCGCCGCTCGGCACGACGCTGCGCGAGCTGCTCGACCTCGCGGGCGGGATGCGCGGCGGCAAGGCGCTGAAGTTCTGGACGCCGGGCGGGTCGTCGACGCCGCTGTTCACCGACGCCCACCTCGACACCCCGCTCGACTACGAGTCGGTCGCCGCGGCGGGCTCGATGCTCGGCACGCGCGCGCTGCAGCTCTTCGATGAGACGACGTGCGTCGTGCGCGCGGTGAGCCGGTGGACGGACTTCTACGCGCACGAGTCGTGCGGCAAGTGCACGCCGTGCCGCGAGGGCACGTACTGGATGAAGCAGGTGCTGGCGCGCATCGAGGCGGGCCAGGGCACCGAGGCGGACCTCGACCTGCTCCTCGACACGTGCGACAACATCCTGGGGCGCGCGTTCTGCGCGCTGGGCGACGGTGCCACGTCTCCCGTGACGAGCAGCATCGAGCTGTTCCGCGACGAGTACGAGGCGCACATCACGGAGCACCGCTGCCCGTTCGACCCGGCGGCCTCAGCGCTCTTCGACCACACGCCCCGCCCGGCCCGCGTCCTGACGGCAGGAGTGCACTGATGACGACCACGACCCCCGCCCCGGGCACCGGCTCCTCGGCCGTCGCGCCCTCGGGCGGCGCGGCCACGCCCCCCGCCCCGGCGGACCAGGTGACGTTCACGATCGACGACATCGAGATGTCGGTGCCGAAGGGCACGCTCGTGATCCGCGCCGCCGAGCAGATCGGGATCCAGATCCCGCGGTTCTGCGACCACCCGCTGCTCGAGCCCGCGGGCGCGTGCCGGCAGTGCCTCGTCGAGGTCGCGACGCCGGACCGCGAGGGCAACGTGCGGCCCATGCCGAAGCCGCAGGCGTCGTGCACGCTCGAGGCGACGCCCGGGATGGTCGTGCGCACGCAGCGCACGAGCGCCGTCGCCGACAAGGCGCAGCACGGCATCATGGAGCTCCTGCTCATCAACCACCCGCTCGACTGCCCGGTGTGCGACAAGGGCGGCGAGTGCCCGCTGCAGAACCAGGCGATGAGCAACGGCCGCGCGACGAGCCGGTTCGTGGACGTCAAGCGCACGTTCCCCAAGCCGATCGCGGTCTCGACGACGATCCTGCTCGACCGCGAGCGGTGCGTCCTGTGCCAGCGCTGCACGCGGTTCTCGCAGGAGATCGCGGGCGACGCGTTCATCGACCTGCAGAAGCGCGGCGCCGCGCAGCAGATCGGGCGCTTCGACGAGGCCGTGCTCGACTTCGCGCCGCCCGCGGGCGAGACGCCCGGCGACCGCCCGGTGGGACTGGCCCTGGAGGACGAGTCGGGGCTCCCGTTCGCGTCGTACTTCTCGGGCAACACCGTGCAGATCTGCCCCGTGGGCGCGCTCACGGGCGCCGCGTACCGGTTCCGGTCGCGCCCGTTCGACCTGGTCTCGACGCCGTCGGTGGCCGAGCACGACTCGTCGGGCTCCGCGATCCGCGTCGACCACCGGCGCGGCGTCGTGCTGCGCCGCCTCGCGGGCGAGGACCCGCTCGTCAACGAGGAGTGGATCACCGACCGCGACCGCTTCGCGTTCACGTGGCAGTCCGCGCCGGACCGCCTCACGCACCCGCTCGTGCGCGACCGCGAGGTCGCGCCGGACGGCACGGTGACCCGCGGCGAGCTGCGCCCGGCGTCCTGGGCCGAGGCGCTCGAGGTCGCGGCGGACGCGCTCACCCGGGCGCGCGACGCCGCCGGCGTCGGCGTGCTCCCGGGCGGGCGGCTCACCGTCGAGGACGCGTACGCGTACGCGAAGCTCGCGCGCACGTGGCTGCGCACGAACGACGTGGACCACCGCGCCCGCGCCCACAGCGCGGAGGAGGCGGACTTCCTCGCCCACGCCGTCGCGGGCAGCGGGCTCGGCGTGACGTTCTCCGACCTCGAGAAGGCCCCCGCCGTGCTCCTCGTCGGCCTGGAGGCCGAGGAGGAGGCGGGCGTGACGTTCCTGCGCCTGCGCAAGGGCGCGCTGCGGCACGGCGTGCGCGTGTTCTCCGTCGCGCCGTACGCGTCGCGCGGTCTGCAGCGCCTGCACGGGACGCTGCTCCCCGCCGCGCCGGGCACCGAGGGGGAGTGGCTCGACGGCATCGCCGCGGGCGACCGCGTGCGGACGCTCGACGAGGCGAGCGGGCCCGAGGACGTGCTCGCGGACGTGAGCGACGCGCTGCGCCGGCCGGGCGCGGTGATCCTCGTGGGCGAGCGGCTCGCCGCGACGCGCGGCGGGTACACCGCGCTGCTGCGCGCCGCCGCCGCGACGGGCGCGCGCCTCGCGTGGGTGCCGCGCCGCGCGGGCGAGCGCGGCGGCGTCGAGGCGGGCACGCTGCCGAACCTGCTGCCGGGCGGGCGCCCCGTCGCCGACCCCGCGGCACGCGTGGACGTCGCGACGGTGTGGGGCGTGGGCGCGGCCGACGACCCGCACGCCGGGCTGCCGACGACGGTCGGGCGCGACGCGGGCGAGATGCTCGACGCGCTGTCGGTCGGCCAGCTCTCGGGCGTCCTCCTCGGCGGGCTCGAGCTCGACGACCTGCCCGACCCGGCGCACGCGCGCCGCGCGCTCGAGGCGGCGGACGTCGTCGTCTCGCTCGAGGTGCGCCGCTCCGCGGTGACCGAGCTCGCCGACGTCGTGCTCCCCGTCGCGCCGCCCGTCGAGCGCGAGGGCGCCTTCGTCAGCTGGGAGGGGCGCGTGCGCCGCTTCCCCGCCGCGCTCGCGTCGACCGCGATGCCCGACCACCGCGTGCTCGACGCGCTCGCGGACGCCGCGGGCGTGCCGCTCGGGCTCGCGACGGTCGAGGCCGTGCGCGCCGAGCTGGACCAGCTCCTCGACGCGGGCGCGTGGGACGGCGAGCGCGTCCCCGCGCCGGCCGTGGAGACCGCGGAGCCCCCGGCCGTCGCGCCGGGCACGGCGGTCCTCGCGAGCTGGCGGCTCCTGCTCGACGACGCGCGCGGCCAGGACGGCGAGCGCTACCTCGCCGGGACGGCCAAGCGCCCGGTCGCGCGGCTGTCCGCCGCGACGGCCGCCGCGGTCGACGTCTTCGACGGCGAGCTCGTGCGCGTCTCGACCGACCGCGGGGCCGTCACGCTCCCGGTCGTCGTGACGGACATGGTCGACCACGTGGTCTGGCTGCCGATGCGCTCCCCGGGGTCGTCCGTGCACGCGACGCTCGGCGCGGTGCCGGGCGACGTCGTCCGGCTCGAGCCCGGGAGCACCGACGGAGGGGAGGGCGCATGAGCGGCGTCCACGCGTTCCACGCGCTGGCGGCCGAGACGCCGGCCGTGCCCGGCATCACGGCGGACTTCTCGCAGGACAACGGCTGGACGTACCTCGTCAAGGCCGTGCTCATCCTCGTGTTCCTGCTGACGAGCGTGCTGTTCGCGATCTGGTTCGAGCGCAAGGTCGTGGCGCGCATGCAGGTGCGCCCGGGACCGAACTGGCACGGGCCGTTCGGCCTGCTCCAGTCGCTCGCCGACGCGATGAAGCTCCTGCTCAAGGAGGACATCACCGTCAAGGCGGCGGACAAGTTCGTCTACCTGCTCGCGCCGATGATCTCCGTGTTCTGCGCGCTCCTCGTGTTCGCGGTCGTCCCGTTCGGGCCCGAGGTGCAGATCCCGTTCACGGACTACGTGACGCCCGCGCAGCTCACCGACTTCCCGGTCGCGACGCTCTACATCCTGGCGTGCGCGTCGCTCGGCGTGTACGGCATCGTGCTCGGCGGCTGGTCGTCCGGCTCGACGTACCCGCTGCTCGGCTCGGTCCGCTCGACGGCGCAGGTCATCAGCTACGAGCTCGCGATGGGCCTGTCCCTCGTCTCCGTCTTCATCATGGCGGGGTCGATGTCGACGTCGCGCATCGTCGACTCGCAGACGCAGCTGTGGTGGTTCCTGCCGCTCCTGCCGGCGTTCGTCATCTACGTCATCTCGATGGTCGGCGAGACGAACCGGCTCCCGTTCGACCTCCCCGAGGCCGAGGGCGAGCTCGTGTCCGGGTACATGACGGAGTACTCGTCGATGAAGTTCGCGTGGTTCTTCCTCGCGGAGTACATCAACATGCTCAACGTCTCCGCCGTCGCGACGACGCTGTTCCTCGGCGGGTGGCGCGCCCCGTGGCCGCTCTCGGCGATCAACGACGGGATGCTCAACGAGGGCTGGTGGCCCATCCTCTGGTTCCTCGTCAAGGTCTGGGCCGTCATGTTCTTCTTCGTGTGGGTGCGCGGCACGCTGCTGCGCCTGCGCTACGACCAGTTCATGCGGTTCGGCTGGAAGGTCCTCATCCCGTTCGCGCTCGCGTGGCTCGTGCTGCTCGCGGTCGCGCAGGCGGTGCGCCAGTTCCTCGACGTCGACCTGCGCGTGTTCGTCGGCGTGGCCGTCGCCCTCGCCCTCGTGGTCGTGGTCGTCGTCTGGTTCTGGCCCGAGAAGAAGGCGCCGCCCGGCACCACCCCGCGCGCAGCGGGCGCCGCGCCCGAGCCGTTCGACGCGTTCGCGGGCGGGTTCCCCGTCCCGCCGCTGCCGGGCCAGTCGCTCCCGCCGTCCCCGCGCCGCCGGGCGCTCGTGCCCGACGACGCCGGCACGCCCGGGGCCGCCGGGTCACCTGGCACCCCCCACGACAAGGAGGTCGACCGTGGCTGACGACCAGAAGCACGAGCCCCGCCCGGGGCCGTCGGCGCCGGGCGAGTACACGCAGCGGCGGCCGCAGGCCAAGGGCCTGCGCGAGGCGCTCGCACCCGTCGCAGGGTTCGGCGTGACGTTCTCCTCGATGTTCCGGCCGACGGTCACGGAGCAGTACCCGCGCCAGAAGGTGCCGACGAAGCCGCGCTACCACGGGCGGCACCAGCTCAACCGGTACCCGGACGGGCTGGAGAAGTGCATCGGGTGCGAGCTGTGCGCGTGGGCGTGCCCGGCGGACGCGATCTACGTCGAGGGCGCGGACAATGCCGACCTGCCCGACGGCGGCCACATGTCGCCGGGCGAGCGGTACGGCCGCGTCTACCAGATCAACTACCTGCGCTGCATCTTCTGCGGCCTGTGCATCGAGGCGTGCCCCACGCGCGCGCTGACGATGACGAACGAGTACGAGCTCGCCGGGCCGACGCGCGAGGGCATGATCTGGGAGAAGCAGGACCTGCTCGCGCCGCTGCGCGAGGGCATGCTCGCCGCGCCGCACCCGATGGTGCCCGGGACGTCGGACACCGAGTACTACCGCGGGGAGGTGACCGGCCCGGTGGCCGAGCAGGTGGAGTGGGTGCGCGAGCACCGCCCGGACGACCCGACGCTGCCGCCCGAGCCCGCGGGCCCGCAGCCGGAGGTCCGGCGCGTCACGCAGCCGTCCGGGCGGTCCGCCCGTCCGTCGGCCCGGAAGGGCGCGCGGTGACCGGGGGCGGCGGCGAGGCGGTCCTCTTCTGGGTCCTCGCCCCCCTCATGGTGCTCGCGGCGCTCTCGCTGCTCTTCGCGCGCAAGGCGGTGCACGCCGCCATCGCGGTCATGTTCGTCATGGTCGACCTCGCGATCCTCTACATCGCGCAGGAGGCGTCGTTCCTCGGCGTCGTCCAGGTCGTCGTCTACACGGGCGCCGTGATGATGCTGTTCCTCTTCGTGCTCATGCTCGTGGGCGTCGACGCGTCCGACTCGCTCGTCGAGACGATCCGCGGCCAGCGGTGGATCGGCGTGCTGCTCGGGCTGGGGCTCGGGGTCGTGCTGGTCGGCGTCGTCTCGCAGGCGGCGTTCCCGCCGGCGGTCGGCCTCGAGCTCGCGAACGCGGCCACGAACCCGACGGCGCTCGCGCGCGTGCTCTTCGCGGACTACGTGTTCGCGATGGAGGTCGTGGGCGTCCTGCTCATCACCGCGGCGGTGTCCGCGCTCGTGCTCACGCACCGCCGGCGGCTCACGCCGAAGGTGGGCCAGCGCGAGCAGGCCGAGGCCAAGGTCGCGGCGCTGCCCTCGGGCGGCCGGCTCACGCCGCTCGCCGCGCCCGGCGTGTACGCGCAGAACAACGCGATGGACACCCCGGCGCTCGACGCGCACGGCCGGCCCATCGAGGAGTCGGTCTCGCGCGTCCTGCGGATCCGCGGCCAGGAGCGCTCCGCGGGCACGATCCTCGCGGCCGAGCGCGACGTGCTCGTCGAGCACGAGCCGCAGCGCGCGCTGCCCGCCCTGCGGGCGCAGGACGCGAACGAGCGCACCGTGCAGGCGGCGACCGCCGAGCGCCCCGCGGGCGAGGCGCCCGCCGGCGACGTCGCCGGGCCCGACGACCCGGGTCGGTCCCGCGTCCCGGGCGGGACGCCGGCGGCGACCGAGGCAGGAGAGGACTGATGGAGCTCACCCACTACCTCGTGCTCGCGGCGATCCTCTTCGCGATCGGGGCCGCGACCGTGCTGCTGCGACGCAACGCGATCATCGTGTTCATGGGCGTCGAGCTCATGCTCAACGCGACCAACCTCGCGTTCGTCACGTTCGCCCGCATGCACGGCGACGTGACCGGGCAGGTGCTCGCGTTCTTCGTCATGGTCGTCGCGGCGGCGGAGGTCGTCGTCGGCCTCGCGATCATCGTGTCCATCTTCCGCACCCGTCGGTCCGCCTCGGTCGACGACGTCAACCTGCTCAAGAGCTGAGGGGCCGGCACCGATGACGATGCTCCTTCCCGCCCTGCCCGCCGCGAGCGGGCTCCCGGCCGCGACCGACGTCGTGGCCGTGTCCGAGACCGTGCCCGACGTGTTCCGCGCGGCGCCGTTCCTCGTGCTGCTCCCGCTCCTCGGCGCGGCCGTCCTCCTGCTGGCCGGGCGCCGCAGCGACCGCTGGGGCGCGTGGTTCGGCGTCCTCATGTCCGGCGCCGCGTTCGTCGTGGGGCTGGTCCTGTTCCTCGGGATGCTGGGCCTGCCCGTCGACGAGCGCGTGGTCGACCACCACCTCTTCGACTGGATCGTCGCGGGCGGTCTCGACCTCGCCGTCGGGCTGCGGATCGACCCGCTGTCGCTGACGTTCGTGCTCCTCGTGACGTTCGTCGGCACGCTCATCCACGTGTACGCGGTCGCCTACATGGCGCACGACCGCGACCGGCGCCGGTTCTTCGCCTACCTCAACCTGTTCGTCGCGGCGATGCTCGTGCTCGTCCTGGCCGACTCCTACCTCCTGCTGTTCGTCGGCTGGGAGGGCGTGGGCCTCGCGTCGTACCTGCTCATCGGGTTCTGGAACCACCACCGGGCCTACGCGGTCGCGGCGAAGAAGGCGTTCGTCATGAACCGCGTGGGCGACATCGGGCTCATCGTCGCGCTCATGCTCATGTTCGCGACGTTCGGCGCGGTCGACTTCACGACCGTGTTCGCCGAGGCTCCCGCGGCGTCGACGGCGCTGCTCACCGCGACGAGCCTCGCGCTCCTGCTCGCGGCGTGCGGCAAGTCGGCCCAGTTCCCGCTGCAGGCGTGGCTCGGGGACGCGATGGCCGGCCCGACGCCCGTCTCGGCCCTCATCCACGCGGCGACCATGGTCACGGCGGGCGTCTACCTCGTCGTGCGGTCCGCGCCGATCTTCGAGGGCGCGCCCACCGCGCAGCTCGTCGTGGTGGTCGTCGGCGCGGTGACGCTGCTCTTCGGGGCGATCGTCGGCTGCGCGAAGGACGACATCAAGAAGGCGCTCGCCGCGTCGACCATGTCCCAGATCGGGTACATGATCCTCGCCGCCGGCCTCGGCCCGATCGGGTACGCGTTCGCGATCTTCCACCTCGTGACGCACGGCTTCTTCAAGGCCGGGATGTTCCTCGGGGCGGGCTCGGTCATGCACGGCATGGACGACCAGGTGGACATGCGCCGGTTCGGCGGGCTCGCCCGGTACATGAAGGTCACGTGGATCACGTTCATGGCGGGCTGGCTCGCGATCCTCGGGATCCCGCCCTTCTCCGGCTTCTGGAGCAAGGACAAGATCATCGAGGCCGCGTTCGTGCCCGTGGACGGCGAGCCCTGGCGCGCCTGGGTGTTCGGCGGCGTGGCACTGCTCGGAGCCGGGATCACCGCGTTCTACATGTCGCGCCTGTTCTTCATGACGTTCTCGGGCCGCCGTCGCTGGAACGACGGCAGCGGCAGCCTCGACGGCCTCGGATCGCAGGACGGCCCGGTGCGCCACCCGCACGAGTCCCCGCGCCTCATGACGTGGCCCATGATCGTGCTCGCGGTCGGGTCGATCGCGCTCGGCGGCCTCCTCGCCGCGGGCTCGCGCTTCGTCACGTGGCTCGAGCCCGTGACGGGCCACGCCGAGCACGCCGAGCCGGTGCTGCCGGTGTGGGCGCTCATGACGCTGACGCTCGTGCTCGTGCTCGCCGGTGCGGCGCTCGCGTGGCGCGAGTACGCGATGGCGAGCGTCCCGGTCCGTGCGCCGCGCGGCTCCGCGCTCACGCGGGCCGCCCGCCGCGACCTGTACCAGGACGACGTCAACGAGGCCGTGTTCATGCGCCCCGGCCAGTACCTCACGCGCTCGCTCGTCTACGCCGACAAGGAGATGGTCGACGGCGGCTGGATGGGCCTCGCCGGCCTGGTCGGCCGCGTGGGGGAGTGGCTGCGCGGGTGGCAGAACGGCTACGTGCGCTCGTACGGCGCGACGATGCTCGGCGGCCTCGTGGTCATCGCCGCCGTCGTCCTCGCCCTGACCACCGGCTCCGCGAGCTGAGAGGGAGACACCCGTGACCACCTCCGTCCCCTGGCTGTCCCTGCTCGTCGCGTGGCCGCTCGTCGGCGCCGCGGCGGTGTGGCTCACGGCCGCCGCCCGCACGCGCGGCGTCGGCGCCGGCGCCCTGCGGGCCGTGCGCGGCGTCGCGCTCGCGGCGGCGCTCGTCGAGGTCGCTCTGCTCGTCGCGGCGTTCACGGCGTTCGACACGTCCGCCGCCGGCACGCACCAGCTCACCGAGACGTACCCGTGGATCCCGCAGATCGGCGCGAGCTACGCGGTCGGCGCCGACGGCGTCGCGCTCGCGCTCGTCGCGCTGTCCGTCGTGCTGGTCCCGCTCGTCGTGCTCGCGGCGTGGAAGGAGCAGGACGGCGACGTGCGCCGCCTGCGCCACTACCTCGCGCTCGTGCTCCTGCTCGAGGCGTTCATGGTCGCGGTGTTCGTCGCGCGCGACGTGTTCCTCTTCTACGTGCTGTTCGAGGCGATGCTCGTCCCGGTCTACTTCATGATCGGCGGGTTCGGCGTCGGGGCGCGGCGGCGGTACGCGGCCGTGAAGTTCCTGCTGTTCTCGCTCGCGGGCGGGCTCATCATGCTCGCGGCGGTCATCGCCCTCTACGTGCAGGTGCCGATCGACCCGGCGACGGGCGCGCGGCCCGAGGACGCGTTCCTCACGTCGAACCTCGTGGGGTACTTCGCCGAGAACCCGATGCCGGTCACGACCGAGCGGCTGCTGTTCCTCGGGTTCTTCCTCGCGTTCGCCATCAAGGCGCCGCTCTTCCCGGTCCACACGTGGCTGCCCGACGCCGCGCAGCACGCGCCCGCGGGCACCTCCACGCTCCTCGTGGGCGTGCTGGACAAGGTCGGCACGTTCGGGATGCTCACGCTGTGCCTTCCGCTCTTCCCGCACGCGAGCACGTGGGCCGCACCGGTCGTCGTCGTGCTCGCCGTGGTGTCGATCCTGTACGGCGCGCTCATGGCGATCGGGCAGAGCGACCTCATGCGACTCATCGCCTACACCTCGGTGTCGCACTTCGGGTTCATCGTGCTCGGCATCTTCGCGTTCACGTCGCTCAGCGTCTCGGGCTCGTCGCTGTACATGGTCAACCACGGCATCTCGACCGGGGCGCTGTTCCTCCTGGCGGGCTTCCTCATCGCCCGGCACCCGGAGCGCTCGCAGCGCATCGCGGACTACGGCGGCCTCCAGAAGGTGGTCCCCGTGCTCGCCGGGACGTTCCTCGTGGCGGGCCTCTCGGCGCTGTCGCTGCCGGGCCTGTCGACGTTCGTCAGCGAGATCATGGTGCTCGTCGGCACGTTCGCGCGCAGCCCCTGGGCCGCGCTCGTCGCGGTGCTCGGCGTCGTGCTCGCCGCGCTCTACGTGCTCCTCACCTACCAGCGGATCTTCACGGGCGGCACGCGCGAGGGCCTCGACGAGCTCCCGGACCTCGGCGCGCGCGAGAAGTGGGTCGTCGCGCCGCTGGTCGTCATCCTCCTCGTCCTCGGCCTGTACCCGGCGCCCGCGCTCGACCTCGTGCGCGAGCCCGCCGAGGTCACGCTGTCCGACCTCGCGGTCGCGGGCGTCGAGGACCCGCCGCGCTCCGACCCGTTCGCGGACGCCGACGGCACGCTCGTCGAGGGCCAGGCGTCGCACGTCACCCGTAGCACCGACGAAGGGAGCGAGTCGTGAACGACTCCTTCGTGGCCCCCGCGGTCGACTGGCTCTACCTCGCCCCGATCCTCGTCGTGCTCGGCGCCGGCGTCGTCGGCGTGCTCATCGAGGCGTTCGTGCCCGCGCGCGTCCGGCGCACGGTCCAGGTGGTCCTGGCCCTGCTCGCGACCGCCGCGGCGTTCGCGCTCGTCGTCGTGCTGTGGCGCGACCCCGCCGTCCAGGGGAGCGACGTCGCCCCCTACGGCGTGCGCGTGCTCGGCGGGTCGATGGTGATCGACCCGTTCGGGCTCGCGGTCCAGGGGATCGTCGTGCTGCTCGCGTTCCTCGCGATCCTCGTGATCGCCGACCGGACGTCGACCGGCCAGGACGCGTTCGCGCCGTCGGCGGCCGCGGTCCCCGGCTCGCCGTACGAGGACCTCACGCGGCGCAAGGGCCTGGAGCAGACCGAGGTCTACCCGCTCGTGCTCTTCGCCGTCGGCGGCATGATGATCTTCCCCGCGACGGGCAACCTCCTCGTGATGTTCGTCGCGCTCGAGGTGCTCTCCCTCCCGCTGTACGTGCTCTCCGCGATGGCGCGCCGCCGTCGCCTGCTGTCGCAGGAGGCGTCGTTCAAGTACTTCCTCCTCGGCGCGTTCGCGTCCGCGCTGTTCGTGTTCGGCGTCGCGCTCGTCTACGGGTTCGCCGGCTCGGTCGACCTCGTCGAGGTCTACCGGTCGCTCGCGACGCCGGGCGGCCCGCTCGCGTCGATGCCGGGCCTGGTCGTCGTGGGCGCCCTGCTCGTCCTGGCGGGCCTGCTCTTCAAGATCGGCGCCGCGCCGTTCCACGCGTGGACGCCCGACGTGTACCAGGGCGCCCCGACGCCGATCACGGGCTTCATGGCCGCGTGCACCAAGGCCGCCGCGTTCGGCGCGCTCCTGCGCGTCCTGTACGTCGTGAGCCTCGGCCTCGCGCAGTCGTCCCCGGCCACGCGCGAGGACCTGTTCGTCGCGCTGTGGGTGGTCACGCTGCTCACGATGGTCGTGGGCACCGTCGTCGGCGCGGTGCAGACCGACGTCAAGCGGCTCCTCGCGTACTCGTCGATCGCGCACGCGGGCTTCATCCTCGTCGGCGTCGTCGGGTTCTCGCAGCTGTCGCTGCGCGCGACCGTGTTCTACCTCCTCGTGTACGGCCTCGCGACCGTCGGCGCGTTCGCCGTCGTCACGCTCGTGCGGGAGACGGCGCCGGTGCGCGAGCGCGTGCCCGCGACCGTGGGCGCGGGCGCGGGCGAGGCGGGGGCGCCGGACAACCCCTCCGACGACTCGGGCGAGCAGCCGGTGGCGGTGCTCGGCGAGGCCACGCACCTCGCCCAGTGGGCGGGTCTCGGACGCCGCAGCCCCTGGCTCGCGGGCACGTTCTCGCTGTTCCTGCTCTCGATGGCGGGCATCCCGCTCACGGCGGGCTTCGTCGCGAAGTTCACCGCGTTCGGCGCGGCCATCGCGGGCCCGGACGGCCAGGGCGGCGGCTCGACGTGGGTCCTCGCCGTGGTCGGCGTGCTCGCCTCGGCCGTGGCCGTGTTCTTCTACGTCCGCATCATCGTGCTGATGTTCTTCACGGCCCCCGCGGGCGGCGCGGACGAGGGGTCCGGCGAGGGCGCGGGAGCCTCCGAGGGGGCGGGCGTGACGGTCGTGCGCTCGGCCGGCCCGACGACCGTGGCGATCGCCGTGTGCGCGCTCGGGGTGCTCCTGCTCGGTGTGTTCCCGTCCCCGGTTCTCGATCTGGCGGCCGAGGCGGTTAAGTTCGTCCCGTGACCTCTGTGCCTCCCGTGCCCCCCGCGCCTGCCGGGCAGCGCGGCCCGCGCGACCGGACCGCGCCCGTGACGACCACCGCGATCCCGATCTCGGACCCCGAGCTCGCGGCCGCCCTCACCGAGCGGCTCGCGGGCGTCGAGACCCGGCTGCGGGCCGCCGTCGCGCACGCCGACCCGCTCGCGGACTCGGCGTCCCGGCACCTCGTCAACGCGGGGGGCAAGCGGCTGCGCCCGCTGCTGACGCTCCTCGCCGCCGAGCTCGGCGACGCGACGCGCCCGGAGATCGAGGAGGCGGCGGTCGTCGTCGAGCTCACGCACCTCGCGTCGCTCTACCACGACGACGTCATGGACTCCGCGCCGGTGCGCCGCGGCGCCCCCTCCGCGCACGCGGTGTGGGGCAACTCGGTCGCGATCATGGTCGGCGACCTGCTCTTCGCGCGCGCCGCCTCGACGGTCGCGGCGCTCGGCCCCGAGGCTGTGCTCATCCAGGCGCGCACGTTCGAGCGGCTCTGCCTGGGCCAGCTGCACGAGACGACGGGGCCGGGGGAGGGCGCCGACCCCGTCGAGCACTACCTCGAGGTGCTGGCCGACAAGACGGCGTCGCTCCTGTCGACGTCCGCCCGGCTCGGCGCGATGTTCGCCGGGTGCCCGGCCGAGGTCGTCGAGACGGTCGCGGCCTACGGCGAGAAGCTCGGCGTCGCGTTCCAGCTCGCCGACGACGTCCTCGACCTCGCGTCCACGGGCGACGAGTCGGGCAAGACGCCCGGCACGGACCTGCGCGAGAAGGTGCCGACCATGCCGGTCCTCCTGCTGCGCGCGCGCATCGCGAAGGGGACGGCGACGCCGGACGACGTCGCGCTCGTCGAGCTCCTCGACGCCGACCTCACCGACGACGACGCGCTCGCCGAGGCCGTCGCGGCGCTGCGGCGCCACGAGGTGCTCGCGGAGACGCGTGCGCTCGCGGTCGGGTGGGCGAGGTCGGCCGTGACCGAGCTCGACACGCTCCCCGGGGGCCCGGTGACCGACGCCCTGCGCTCGTTCGCCGAGGCGCTCGCGGACCGCGCCGCCTGAGCCGCCTCCGCGGGGTGAACTTCCCGCGCCCGGCGCGCGGTGCGCGCGCCCGGGCGCGGCGAGATTCGTTGCCTCGGACACCGAGGTGACCTGCCTGGACGTCCGCCTCGGCGCGCGCCGCGCAGGGCCCGGGTAGGCGCGGCCGGCCTCGCCCGGGGAGTTCTCCCCATCGCGCGGGTGTCGGATCTCACCCGCTCTCCGGCTATCCTCGAGTGCGCGATCGGTGGGGCCGCCTGAACCAGTGCGAGATCGAGGGGGCCGGACGAGGGACCGATCGTCTCCCCCGAACCGGCTCCTCGGAGGTCTAGTGGGTTTCCTGGCGCGCCTGCGCGAGCACCGTCGTACCGTGGCGTCGGTGAGCACCGTGTCGGTGTTCTCGACGGCGCTGGTGGGGCTGGCTCTCTTCTACGAGGGTGAGGCGACGGCGGACGTCGACCTGAACGACTCGGGTGTGTGGGTGACGAAGACGTCGGCCGGCCTGCTGGGACGGTTCAACTACGAGTCGCAGGCGTTGGACGGGACCCTGAACGCGGGTAGTGCGTCGTTCGACGTGCAGCAGGACGCGGGTCGGGTGCTGCTGGACGACGCGGGCACGGGGTCGGCGTCGCCGGTGGACGTGGCGCACCTGAAGCTGTCGGGTCAGGTGCGGTTGCCGGCGGGTGCGCAGGTGGCCTCGGGGGGTGCGACGACGGCGGTCCTGGACGGCGAGGAGGGGCTGTTGTGGGTCCTGCCGTTCGAGGGGGCGACGTCGTTCGACGCCGAGGAGCTCGAGCCCACCGCCGAGGTCGAGGGCGCCGGGGCCGTCGCCGTCTCCCAGGACGGGACCGTGTTCGTCGCCGTGCCCTCGACCGGGACGCTGTGGACCGTGAAGACGTCCTCGCGCGGCGTCGTCGACGGCGAGCCGTCGTCGTCGACGTTGCCCGTGGGCAAGGGCGCGGAGGTCGAGGTGACGGCGGTCGGCGAGAAGCCGGTGGTGCTGGACCGGTCGGCGTCCCAGCTCGTGCTGCCGGGCGGGAAGACCGTCGCGCTCGAGGGCGGCGACCAGGCACGGCTGCAGCAGCCGTCGCGGGCGTCGAGCGACGTGGTGGTCGCGACCGCGTCCGGGCTCGTCACGCAGCCGCTGGGCGGCGGCGACGCGCTGCGGCGGGCGGCGCAGGGTCGCCCGGCCGCGCCGGTGCAGCTCGGGTCGTGCACGTACGGCGCGTGGGGCTCCACGGGGCAGGTCGTGCGCGACTGCGACGGTACGGGCCGTGACCTGGACACGACCCTGGAGGGCATCGACCCCCAGGCGCAGCTCGAGTACCGCGTGAACCGTCAGGTGATCGTGCTCAACGACCTGTCGGCGGGGACGTTGTGGATGGCGGCGGACGAGTACCAGAAGGTCGACGACTGGGACGTGCAGATCCCGGAGGAGGCCGAGGGCGAGGAGTCGGACGCGGAGCTGACGAACCCGGAGCAGGTGGACCAGTTCATCGCGGACCGGTCGCAGCCGAACCGGCCGCCGCAGCCGAAGGACGACAGCTTCGGGGTGCGTCCGGGGCGCACGACGATCCTGCCGGTGCTGGGCAACGACGTGGACCCGGACGGGGACGTGATGACGGCGTCGCTCGCGGGGGACTCGCCGTCGAACGCGACGGTGCAGGCGATCATGGGCGGCGCCGCGCTGCAGGCCGTCGTGCCCGAGGACGCGACGGGGACGGGCTCGTTCCGGTACTCGGTGTCCGACGGTCGGGGCGGGACCGCCGACGCGTCCGTCTCGCTCAAGGTCTCGCCGTGGGGCGAGAACGCGCCGCCGGAGCAGACGGGTGACCCGGTGCTGCGCGTCGCGCAGGGCGGCACGGCGACCATCAAGGTCCTGCCGTACTTCAAGGACCCCGACGGCGACGACCTCTACCTCGCCTCGGCCGAGGCGACGGTCGCGGGCGACGACGTGCGCTCGCGCCCCGACGGGACCGTGGACTTCCGCGACGGTGGCGGCTCCACCGGGCGCAAGATCGTGACCCTCGCCGTGGCGGACGGTCAGGGCGGCCTGAGCGAGGGCAAGCTGCTGATCGACGTGGTGCCGGGTCCGCAGCCGCCGATCGCGGTGAGCGACCACGTGGTGGTGCCCGCGGGGCAGCCGGTGACGGTCGAGCCGTTGCGCAACGACACGGACCCGAACGGCGACGAGCTGCGCCTGGCGTCGGTGTCGGAGTCGGCACCGGCCGAGATCACGCCGAACTACGACGCGGGCACGTTCACGTTCGTGTCGATGGAGCCGCGCTCGTACGACCTGACGTACCAGGTGACCGACGGCCCGGACGCGACGACGGGTCTGGTGCGCGTGGACGTGCTGCCGCCGTCGGCGGCCGAGGGCGCGCCGATCGTGGTGACCGACACCGCGCTGCTGCCCGCAGGCGGCAAGACCCTCGTGGACGTCCTGGCCAACGACACCGACCCCGCGGGCGGCGTCCTCGTCGTCCAGTCGGTCACGGTGCCGGACGACGCCGGGGTGTCCGTCGCCGTGCTCGCGCACCAGATGCTCCGCATCACGGAGCTGCGCCGGCTCGACGGCCCCGTGAGCATCGGCTACACGGTGTCCAACGGCACGGAGACGGCGACGGGTGAGGTGCGGGTCATCCCGGTGCCGGCGCCCACGCGCCTGCAGCCGCCGAACGCGGCGGCGGACGAGGTGACCGTGCACGCCGGGGACGTGGTGACGATCCCGGTGCTGCGGAACGACACCCACCCCGACGGGCTCGAGCTGTTCCTGCAGACCGAGCTGGAGCAGGACGTCGACCCCGCGCTCGGGGAGGCGTTCGTCTCGAAGGACACGCTGCGGTTCAAGGCCGGCCCCGAGGCCGGCACGGCCTACGCGATCTACCGGGTGCGCGACGTCAACGGGCAGGAGGACTCCGCCCAGGTCACGATCCGCATCCGCGACGGCGAGGACAACGCGCCCCCGCAGCCCCGCGAGATCGAGGCCCGCGTCCTGTCCGGCGCGACGGTCCGCGTGGACGTGCCGCTGGACGGGATCGACCCCGACGGCGACTCGGTCCAGGTGACCGGGATCGCGTCGCCCGCCTCGAAGGGCACGCCTCAGGTCGTCGACGGGATGATCGAGTACACCGCGTCGAAGAACGCGACGGGGCTCGACACGTTCACGTACACGGTCCTGGACGCGCGCGGCGCGACGGCGAACGGCACGGTGCGCGTGGGGATCTCGCGACCGGGCGAGACGAACCAGCCGCCGGTCGCGGTGGACGACGAGGTCACCGTGCGGCCCGGTCGTACGGTCTCGGTCGCGGCGCTGGTGAACGACACCGACCCCGACGGCGACCAGGTGGGCCTCGTGCCCGGCGGCATCGAGGACACCCACGACCTCGACGCCG
>NZ_JAAFAN010000031.1:0-48386 GCF_010287905.1 Cellulosimicrobium composti | reverse complement strand
CGCTGGGGGGGGGCGCGGGGGGGTCCCGGGTCGGCGGGCCCCGGGGCCGCTGGGGGGGTTACGCGGCCCGGGGGGTCCCCCCTCCCCGGCCCGGGCGGGGGGTGGGGGCCACGCGCGCGTCCTACGCTTGGCCGCAGGCCCGGGCCGTGGCAGCGGGCCCGCAGGACCGACAGCACTGGAGGTGCGCGCGATGAGCCAGCCGCCCGGGCCGAGCCCCGCGGGACGTGCGCCCGCACCTGCGCGCCCGAGCGCGACGGACCGTGCGAGCGCGGCGGACCGGGCGCGGGCGGGTCGGGGCGCGACCCCGCCCGGCCCCCGCCGTCCGACCGACGCCGTCGGCGCGAGCGACCGTCGGCACTCCCGGCCCGCGTCGGCCGCGGTCTACCGGCGGAGGCGCCTCGTCGTCCTCGTCGGGCTGCTCCTCGTGGTCGGGCTCGTGGCCGCGCTCCTCGCGTGGGTGTGGCCGGGCTTCGCGCGAGCGGACGCGGCACCGCAGCCCGCGCCGACCGTGACCGTGACGGCCGAGGCGCCCACGCCGACCCTCGAGCCCGTCGCCCGCACCGGGACGTCGGCGTTCGCGACGGCGCTCCCGGACACGGTGCTCGACCTCGTGCTCCGCGCCGACCCGGCCACCGAGGCGTGGACGCCGGCGCGTGCGCTCGAGGCGTACGAGCTCGTGTACGCCGACGGCGAGGGCGACGACGCGACGACGGTCACCGTCGTCGCGGGCCAGTGGGCGACGGTGGCCGAGGCCGAGACGGCCGTGGCCGACCTCGTCGCCGCTGCGGGCGAGCCGACCGACACGGGCGACGTCGAGGTCGCCGGCGAGCGCGCCGGCTCGTACGCCGTGACCCCCGCGGGCGACGGCCTGGCCACGGTCACGTGGCGCAACGGCACCGCCGTGCTCCAGGCGACAGGCCCCGCCGACGTCGTCACCGACGTCTACGCCGCATACCCCCTCTGACGCCCCCTCTGACGCCCCCTGCGACGCCCCTCCGACGCCCCGCTCCGACGCCACCGGGACCCGTCCGGGACGGCCCCGTGCGCGACGCACGGCGAGACGCCTGCGACCCCGCGGCGCCGCCGGGCACCCAGGTGCGCAAGAATGCCCTCACCGACCACCGGGAGCTGATCGTCCATGACCGACCCGTCGACCTCGTCGACCGTGCCCAGGCTCGCCGTGCTCGGCGCAGGCGTCATGGGCGAGACCGTCCTCGCCGGCGCCCTCGCGTCCGGGTGGCGACCCGCCGACGTCGTCGCGACCGTGCGCCGCGCCGAGCGCGGTGACGAGCTCGCGGCGCGCCACGGCGTCGCCACGACGCGGGACAACGTCGAGGCCGTGCGCGGGGCCGGCGTGGTCGTGGTCGCGGTCAAGCCGAAGGACGTCGCGGCGCTGCTCGACGAGGTGTCCGGCGCGGTGGGGGCGGGGACGGTCGTGGTGAGCGTCGTCGTCGGTCTCCCCACGTCGTTCTACGAGGAGCGGCTCCCGGCGGGCACCGCGGTCGTGCGGGTCATGCCCAACACCCCGTCCGTCGTGGGCGCGGGCGTGAGCGCGGTGAGCCGCGGCAGCGCCGCGGACGACGCCGACGTCGCGCTCGTCGAGCGGTTGCTCGCCGCGACCGGCCTCGTCGTGCGGGTCGCCGAGAAGGACCAGGACGCGGTCGGCGCGCTCTCCGGCTCCGGGCCGGCGTACGTGTTCTACGTGATCGACGCGCTCGCCGAGGCGGGCGTGCTGCTCGGGCTCACGCGGGCGACGGCGCTGGAGCTCGCGACGGCCACGGTGCACGGCGCCGCGACCATGCTGCGCGAGACCGGCGAGCACCCCGCGATCGCGCGCGAGCGCGTGTCCTCCCCGGGCGGCACGACCGTCGCGGCGCTGCGACGCCTCGACGCCGGCGGAGTGCGCGCCGCGTTCCTCGACGCGCTCGAGGCCGCGCGCGACCGGTCGGTCGAGCTCGCGGCGGCGCTCGCGGGCCCGCCGGCACCGCCCGGGGCGACCGGCGACGAGGCGCGGGCGTCCGGCGACGAGGCCCGGGGGACCGACCGGTGAGCGACGGCCCCTCGGCGCGCACGCGTCCGCCCGCGATGTCCGACGTCGCGCGGCTCGCCGGGGTCTCGCACCAGACGGTCTCGCGCGTGCTCAACGACCACCCGAGCGTGCGCCCCGAGACGCGCGACCGCGTGCTCGACGCGATCGCGACGCTCGGCTACCGCCGCAACAGCGCGGCGCGCGCGCTCGTGACCATGCGGTCGGGGACGATCGGCGTGGTCACCACGGGCTCGGCGCTGTACGGCCCGACGTCGACCCTCATCGCCGTCGAGGAGGCCGCGCGCGAGCAGGGCTACTTCGTGAGCGTCGCGACGATCCGGCGCTACGACGCGGACACGATGCACCGCGTGCTCGAGCACTTCATGGACCAGAGCGTCGAGGGCATCGTCGTCATCGCGCCGCAGACGGACGTCGCGGCGGCGGTCGACTCGTTCCGCGCCCCCGTGCCGGTCATCATGATCGCGGCGCGCGACCGGCCCGGCGACGGCGACCCGGCGGACCGGGTGCTACCGAGCACCGGCGCGCTCGGCGCCCCGGGCGCGATCCTGCCCATCGCGGTCGACCAGCGCCTCGGCGCGCGCCTGGCGACGGAGCACCTGCTCGGCCTCGGTCACCGCACGGTGCTGCACGTGTCCGGCCCGCTCGACTGGTTCGACGCCCGCGAGCGCGAGACCGGCTGGCGCGCGGCGCTCGAGGAGCACGGCGCGCCCGTGCCCGACCCGGTGCGCGGCGACTGGTCGTCGGACCGCGGGTACGCCGTGGGGCGCGAGCTCGCGGACGGCCTGCGCACGGGAGACGGGCCGACGGCCGTGTTCGCGGGGAACGACCAGCTCGCGCTGGGCCTGCTCCGGGCCTTCTGGGAGCAGGGCGTGCGCGTGCCGACCGACGTGTCGGTCGTCGGGTTCGACGACGTCGCGGGCGCGGGGCACTTCATCCCGCCCCTGACGACGGTGCGCCAGCCGTTCGGGTCGCTCGGCCGGCGCTGCATGGCGATGATGATCGACGCCCTCTCCGGTGCGACCGTCCGGCCCGTGTCGATCCCGCCCGAGCTCATGGTGCGCGAGAGCACGACGACCCCGCGGGGCTGATCGGGCACCTGGGCGACGGCACGCGCCGGGGGAGTTGGCCTCGTCGGTTGTGAGCGCTAACATTCCAGGGACAGACCGACCTACCGAGGCGCGATGCCGCGACGAGGAGTAGCAGCGATGGTGCAGCAGGACGAGGTGGGCCGCCGGCGCGCGGCCGTCGTGGCAGGAACGACCGCGCTCGGGATCGAGCTCGGCTCGACGCGGATCAAGGCGTGCCTCGTGGACGAGGACGGCACGCCGCTCGCGAGCGGCAGCCACGCCTGGGAGAACCAGTTCGAGGACGGCACGTGGACGTACTCGCTCGAGGCCGTCGAGGCGGGGCTCCGCGACTGCTACGCGCGACTCGTGGACGACGTCGAGGCGCAGTACGGCGTGCGGCCCACGACGTACGGGGCGCTCGGCGTCTCCGCGATGATGCACGGCTACCTCGCGTTCGACGCCGACGGCGAGCTGCTCGTCCCGTTCCGCACGTGGCGCAACACCTCGACCGGCCCGGCCGCGGCCGAGCTCACCGAGCTCCTCGGGTACAACGTGCCGCTGCGGTGGTCGGTCGCGCACTGGTACCAGGCGATCCTCGACCGCGAGCCGCACGCGGACCGCGTCGCGTCCCTCACCACGCTCGCGGGGTACGTGCACCGGCGCCTCACCGGGCGGCACGTGCTCGGCGTGGGCGACGCGTCCGGCATGTTCCCCGTCGACCCGGCCACGCGCGACTACGACCACGCGCGCCTCGCGCTCGTCGACGAGCGCGCCGCCACGCACCGTGACGGGCCCAAGCTCGCCGAGCTGCTGCCCGACGTGCTCGTCGCGGGCGAGGACGCGGGCCGCCTGACGGCCGAGGGCGCGGCCTGGCTCGACCCCACGGGGTCGCTGGAGCCCGGCGTGCTGCTGTGCCCGCCCGAGGGCGACGCGGGCACGGGCATGGTCGCCACCAACGCCGTGGCGCCGCGCACGGGCAACGTCAGCGCGGGGACGAGCATCTTCGCGATGGTCGTGCTCGAGCGACCGCTCGCCGCCGTGCACCACGAGCTCGACCTCGTGACGACGCCCGCGGGCGACCTCGTCGCGATGGTCCACTGCAACAACGGGGCGAGCGAGCTCGACGCATGGGCCGGGCTGCTCGGCGAGCTCGCCGCGGCGGTCGGCGCCACCGCGACGTCGGACGACGTGTTCGGCGCGATCTTCCGCGCCGCGCTCGACGGGGACGCCGACGGCGGCGGCCTGCTCGCGTACAACTACCTGGCCGGGGAGCCCATCACGGGCCTCGACGAGGGGCGTCCGCTCGTGGTGCGCACCCCCGGGAGCCGCCTCACCCTCGCCAACTTCGCGCGCACGCAGGTCTACGGCGCGTTCGGCACGCTGGCGCTGGGCATGCGCGTGCTCGCCGACGAGGGCGTGGGCATCGACGGGATGCTCGCCCACGGCGGCATGTTCCGCACCGCGGGCGTCGCCCAGCGTCTCCTCGCCGCCGCGATCGGGGCGCCCGTGAGCGTCGGCCGGTCGGCGGGCGAAGGGGGCGCCTGGGGCATCGCGGTCCTCGCGGGCTACGCGCGCGACCGCGCCGCCGGTGCCCCGCACGCGACGGCCGACCTGGGGACGTACCTGCGCGAGCACGTCTTCGCGTCCGCCGAGACCGTGACCGTCGACCCCGACCCCGCCGACGTCGCGGGGTTCACGACCTACCTCGAGCGGTACGCCGCGGGGCTCGCCGTCGAGCGCGCCGCCGTGGCGGCGCTGCCGACCCGGACCGACGGAGAGGACCTCGCATGACCACCCCGACCACCGCCGCGCCGGCCGTCCCGGCCCACCTGCGCGACGCCGTCGACGCCGCCAAGGAGCGCGTCGCCGCGCTGCACGCGGAGCTCCCGCGCTGGGAGCTCGTCGTGTGGACCGCGGGCAACGTCTCCGAGCGGGTCCGCGACACGACGCGGCCCGACGGCTCGGGCGACCTGCTCGTCATCAAGCCGTCCGGCGTCGCGTACGACGACATCACCCCGGACGCGATGGTCGTGTGCGACCTCGACGCCACGCTCGTCGAGGGCGACCGGTCGCCGTCGTCGGACACGGCCGCGCACGCCTACGTGTACCGGCACATGCCCGAGGTGGGCGGCGTCGTGCACACGCACTCGACGTACGCGACGGCGTGGGCGGCGCGCGGCGAGCCCGTCCCGTGCGTGCTGACGATGATGGCCGACGAGTTCGGCGGCGACATCCCCGTCGGGCCGTTCGCGCTCATCGGCGACGACTCGATCGGTCGCGGGATCGTGGAGACGCTCCGCGAGTCCCGCAGCCCCGCCGTCCTCATGCGCAACCACGGCCCGTTCACGATCGGCGCCGACGCGCGCGCGGCGGTGAAGGCGGCCGTGATGTGCGAGGAGGTCGCGCGCACCGTGCACGTGAGCCGTCAGCTCGGCGAGCCCACGCGCATCGCGCAGCACGACGTCGACGCGCTGTACGAGCGGTACCAGAACGTCTACGGGCAGCACACGGTGCCCGACCAGCACTGACCCCGGCCGGGTCCGGCCCGCCGGCCGACCGGGACCGACGCGCACGGCACGACCGCAGCACGACCAGCCCGGACGGGCCCGCAGCGGTGCGGACCCCGCCCACGACACGAGAGATGGACCTGACATGAGCAAGCCCTACGCGGACCGCGAGATCTGGTTCCTCACCGGCAGCCAGGACCTGTACGGAGAGGAGACGCTGCGGCAGGTCGCCGAGCAGTCGCAGGAGGTCGCGCGCCTCCTCGACGCGTCGCCGGACGTCCCGGCGACCGTGGTCTGGAAGCCCGTGCTCAAGGACGCCGACGCGATCCGGCGCGCGATGCTCGACGCCAACGCGGACGACCGCGTGCTGGGCGTCGTGACGTGGATGCACACGTTCAGCCCCGCGAAGATGTGGATCGCGGGCCTCGACCAGCTCCGCAAGCCGCTCCTGCACCTGCACACGCAGGCGAACGTCGAGCTGCCGTGGGACACGATCGACTTCGACTTCATGAACCTCAACCAGGCGGCGCACGGCGACCGGGAGTACGCGTACGTCGCGACGCGCCTCGGGGTCGCGCGCACGACCGTCGTCGGGCACGTGACGAACCCTGCGGTCACGGCGCGCGTCGGGTCGTGGGTGCGTGGCGCCGCGGGCTGGGCCGCGACGCACGAGCTGCGCCTCGTCCGCTTCGGCGACAACATGCGCAACGTCGCGGTGACGGAGGGCGACAAGACCGAGGCGGAGCTGCGCTTCGGTGTGAGCGTGAACACGTGGGGCGTGAACGACCTCGTGCGGGCCGTGGACGAGGTGTCCGAGGCCGACGTCGACGCGCTCGTCGCGGAGTACGAGGACCTCTACGACGTGGCCCCGGAGCTGCGCAAGGACGGGGAGCGGCACGCGTCGCTGCGCTACGCCGCACGCCAGGAGATCGCGCTCGAGACGTTCCTCGCGTCGGTGGGCGCCAAGGCGTTCACGACGAACTTCGAGGACCTGGGCGACCTGCGCCAGCTGCCGGGCCTCGCGGTGCAGCGCCTCATGGCCAAGGGCTACGGGTTCGGCGCCGAGGGGGACTGGAAGACGGCCGTCCTCGTGCGCGCGGCGAAGGTCATGGGCGCGGGCCTGCCCGGCGGCGCGTCCCTCATGGAGGACTACACGTACGACCTCACGCCGGGGAGCGAGAAGATCCTCGGGGCGCACATGCTCGAGGTCTGCCCGTCGCTGACGACCTCGACGCCCCGGGTCGAGATCCACCCGCTCGGCATCGGCGGCAAGGAGGACCCGGTCCGCATGGTGTTCGACGCGGACCCGGGCGTCGGCGTCGTCGTGTCGCTCGCGGACATGCGCGACCGGTTCCGCCTCACGGCGAACGTGGTCGACGTCGTGGCGCCGTCCGCCCCGCTGCCGCACCTGCCCGTCGCGCGTGCGGTGTGGGAGCCCCGCCCCGACTTCCCGACGTCCGCCGAGGCGTGGCTCACGGCCGGCGGCGCGCACCACACGGTGCTCTCGACGGCGGCCGGGATCGACGCGTTCGAGGTGTTCGCGGACATCGCGCGCACCGAGCTGCTCGTCATCGACGAGAGCACCACGCGCCGCGGCTTCCGCGACCAGGTGCGGTGGAACCAGGTGTACTACCGCCTCGCACAGGGCCTCTGAGGTCCGGGGGAGGCCGTCCGTCCGTCCGGTCCGGGCCCCGCGGGGTCGTGACCGAACCGTGACGAGGGACGGCTTCCCCTCCGATCGTGTGAGCGCTAACATCGTGCCTCGGGAGGGTGTGAACGATCACACACGGACGGCGCGGGGCCCGGGTCCGACGGGGCCTCCGCGCTCACGGCACACCGCTGTGCCGGACGGCGGCCGCAACGGTTACCGAACGGTTATGCGGAATGCCGGGTCGGGGCTTGCGGGGGAGGCCCTGACACCGCTAGACATTGACACAAGCAAACATGTATCAACAAGAGTCAACAGTCCGATGGCGGGCTGGTACGACCCGACGACCCTCGGCACGGCGCCGAGGTCGCATCTCAAGGAGGAGAGCATGTTCAGCACGACCAAGGCGCGCACGCGTCTGACGGGTGTCCTCGCCGGCGTGGCGGTCCTCGCGCTCGCGGCGTGCAGCAGCGGGGGCGGCGGCACGGACGACGGCGGCAACGACGCGGGCGGCGACGGCGGCAGCGGCGACGCGATCGTCGTCGGCTTCTCGCAGGTCGGCGCGGAGTCCGGCTGGCGCGCGGCCAACACGAAGTCCATCCAGGACACGCTCACCGCCGAGAACGGCTTCGACCTCAAGTTCTCCGACGCGCAGCAGAAGCAGGAGAACCAGATCCAGGCGATCCGCTCGTACATCGCCCAGGGAGTGGACGTCATCGCGTTCTCCCCGGTCGTCGAGTCCGGCTGGGACGCGGTGCTCGAGGAGGCCAAGCAGGCCGGCATCCCCGTGATCCTCACCGACCGCGCGGTGGACTCCGAGGACGAGTCGCTCTACGCGTCGTTCATCGGCTCCGACTTCGTCCTCGAGGGCGAGATGGCCGGCGAGTGGGTCTCCGAGAACGTCGCGACCGAGCCGATCAACGTCGTCGAGCTCCAGGGCACCACGGGTGCCGCGCCGGCGATCGACCGCAAGACCGGCTTCGAGAACGCCACGAAGGACAACCCCAACGTGACGATCATCGACTCGCAGACCGGCAACTTCACGCGCGCCGAGGGCAAGACGGTCATGGAGGGCTTCCTCCAGGCGCACGACGACATCGACCTCGTCTACGCGCACAACGACGACATGGGCCTCGGCGCCATCGAGGCCATCGAGGCCGCCGGTCTCGTCCCGGGCGAGGACATCAAGATCGTCACCGTCGACGCGGTCAAGGACGGCATGCAGGCGCTCGCCGACGGCAAGATCAACTTCATCGTCGAGTGCAACCCGCTGCTCGGCCCGGACCTGGCGGAGATCATCAAGAAGGTCGTCGCGGGCGAGGAGGTCGAGAAGCGCATCGTCGTCGAGGACCAGTCCTTCACGCAGGAGCAGGCGGTCGAGGCGCTCCCGACCCGCGAGTACTGAGCGGCCCCTCGGAGCGATCCGAGACGCCGCCGGCGGGGGGGGGGGGGGGGGGGGGCGCCCCCCCCCCCCCCCCCCCCCCCCCCCCCCCCGGGGCGGGGGCCGGGCCGCGCCCCCCCCCCCCCCCCCCCCCCGCGGCCGACGCACCACCGCCGGCATGCCGACGTCGCCGGCGTCCTGAGGCGCCCCGGGGCCCGGCAGTCCCGCCGCCACCGCTGCACGGAAGGTCACCCATGACTACCGCCGTCCCCGACGGTCGGCCCGTCGTCGAGATGACCGGGATCTCGATCGAGTTCCCGGGCGTCAAGGCGCTCGACGGAGTCGACCTCACGCTCCGGCCCGGAGAGGTCCACGCCCTCATGGGCGAGAACGGCGCCGGCAAGTCGACGCTCATCAAGGCGCTCACCGGCGTCTACTCGATCGACTCCGGTCGCATCGTCGTCGACGGCGCCGAGCACACGTTCTCGGGCCCGGGCGAGGCCCAGGCCGCCGGCGTCTCGCCGGTGTACCAGGAGGTCAACCTCTGCGAGAACCTCTCGGTCGCCGAGAACATCATGCTCGGCCACGAGCCGCGCCGCCTCGGCGCGATCGACTGGCGTGCGACGCGTCGCCGCGCGGGCGAGATGCTCGCCCGCCTCAACCTCGACCTCGACCCGGCGTCGTCGCTCGCCTCCCACTCGCTCGCCGTGCAGCAGCTCGTCGCGATCTGCCGCGCGCTCGTCGTCGAGTGCAAGGTCCTCATCCTCGACGAGCCGACGTCCAGCCTCGACGCGGACGAGGTCGCCCAGCTCTTCGCCGTCGTGCGCCGCCTGCGCGACGAGGGCGTCGCGATCCTCTTCGTCTCGCACTTCCTCGAGCAGGTGTACGAGATCTCCGACCGCATGACGGTCCTGCGCAACGGGAAGCTCGTCGGCGAGTACGTCACGGCCGAGCTCCCGCGCCTCGAGCTCGTCTCCAAGATGATCGGCACCTCGCTCGAGGTACTCGAGGAGCTCGAGGAGGCACCCAAGCGCTCGGTGGCCGACCGCGAGGCGACGCCGTTCGTCCAGGCGCTCGGCGTCGGCCGCAAGGGCTCCGTGCAGCCGTTCGACCTCGACGTGTACCCGGGCGAGGTCGTCGGCCTCGCGGGCCTGCTCGGCTCGGGCCGCACGGAGCTCGCCCGGCTGCTCGCGGGCGCGGACCGCGCCGACAGCGGCCAGGTGCGCGTCGGCGGCACGCTCGCGCGCCTGCGCACGCCGCGCAGCGCGATGCAGCGCAAGATCGCCTTCTCCTCGGAGCACCGCAAGGCCGAGGGCATCGTGGGCGACCTGACGATCCGCGAGAACATCGTGCTCGGGCTCCAGGCGGAGCGGGGCTGGGCGCGACGCCTGCCGAAGAAGCAGGTCGACGAGATCGTCGAGACGTACATGAAGGCGCTCGCGATCCGCCCCGCGAACCCGGACGCTCTCATCAAGAACCTCTCGGGCGGCAACCAGCAGAAGGTGCTCCTCGCGCGCTGGCTCGCGACGGCCCCCAAGCTGCTCATCCTCGACGAGCCGACGCGCGGCATCGACGTCGGCGCCAAGGCCGAGATCCAGAAGCTCGTGGCCCAGCTCTCGACCGAGGGCATGTCGGTCGTCTTCATCTCGGCCGAGCTCGAGGAGGTGCTGCGGCTCAGCCACCGCATCGCCGTCATGCGCGACCGCGTCAAGGTCGCGGAGATCACCAACGACGAGGACGTCACGGTCGAGGACGTCGTCGAGCTCATCGCGAGCGGAGGGCAGGAGTCATGAGCACCACGACACCCGCCTGGCAGCGCGCCGTCCAGCACCGGCTCTTCTGGCCGATCGTCGCGCTGGTCCTGCTGCTGGCGGTCAACACGATCAACCGGCCCAGCTTCCTGTCGGTCCGGCTCCAGGACGGCCACCTGTTCGGGTCGCTCGTCAACCTGCTGAAGAACGGGGCGCCGCTGCTGCTCGTCGCGCTCGGCATGACGCTCGTCATCGCGACCCGCGGCATCGACCTGTCGGTCGGCGCGGTCGTCGCGATCTCCGGCGCCGTGGCGCTGAGCTTCATCGCGTCGTCGCCCTCGCCGGACAGCCTGACGACGGTCCTGGTCGCCGTCGGGATCGCGCTCGCGCTGTCCTTCGTCCTCGGCGTGTGGAACGGCTTCCTGGTCTCGGTCCTCGGGATCCAGCCCATCATCGCGACGCTCGTGCTCATGACCGCCGGCCGCGGCGTCGCGATGCTCATCACGGGCGGTCAGATCACGACGGTCAACAGCGCGCCGTACAAGGCGATCGGCTCCGGGTTCTGGTTCGGGGTCCCCGTCGCGGTCGTGCTCGCGGGCCTGGTGTTCGCCGCGGTCGCGCTGCTCACGCGCCGCACCGCGCTCGGCATGCTCATCGAGTCCGTCGGCATCAACCCCGAGGCGAGCCGCCTCGCGGGCGTCAAGGCGCGCAGCATCATCTGGACCGTGTACGCGGTGTGCGCGCTCTTCGCGGGCCTCGCCGGCCTCATGATCTCGTCGAGCACCATGGCGGCCGACGCGAACAACGCCGGACTGTTCATCGAGCTCGACGCGATCCTCGCCGTCGTCATCGGCGGCACGTCGCTCGCGGGCGGCAAGTTCTCGCTCTCGGGCACGCTCGTCGGCGTCCTCATCATCCAGACGCTCACGCTCACGGTGACCATGCTCGGCATCTCGCCGTCCGTCACGCCCCTGTTCAAGGCGATCGTCGTCATCGCGGTCTGCCTCGCGCAGTCCCCGAAGGTGCGCGACCTGGTCGCCGCCCGACGACGTCGCGCGGCCCCGACGGCCGCCGCGGCCGCGGAGGTGAGCGCCTGATGTCCGCCGTGCAGACCCCTGCCCCGACCTCGCCCCCGGACCCGCGGGGTGCCGGTTCCGCCGCCCCCGGAGGCCCGTCCATGACCGAGCGACTCACGAGCCGCGTCCGCCTCGACCGGCGCTACCTCCCGGTCCTCGGCACGTTCGCCGTGCTCGCGCTCATGCTCGTCGTGGGAGGGAGCCGGTACGAGAACTTCCTCTCGGCCCGGGTCGTCTCGAACCTGTTCATCAACAACTCGTTCCTCATCGTGCTCGCGGTCGGGATGACCTTCGTCATCCTCACGGGGGGCATCGACCTGTCGGTCGGCGCGGTCGTGGCGCTCTCGGGCATCACCACGGCGTCCCTGCTCCAGAGCGGGTGGCCGGTCGCCGTCGTGCTCCTCATCTCGGTCCTCATCGGGACCGTCCTCGGCCTCGCGGTCGGCTTGATGGTGCACGTGTTCGACATCCAACCGTTCATCGCGACGCTGGCGGCGATGTTCCTCGCGCGCGGCCTGTGCTACGTGATCTCGCTCCAGTCGATCCCGATCACGGACGAGTCGTTCGTGTCCCTAGCGGGCTGGAGCCAGCAGTTCGGCGACGGCTGGCGCATCACGACCGCGGTCATCATCGCGCTGGTGGTCGTCGCGATCGCGTTCTACGTGCTGCACTACACGCAGTTCGGCCGCACGGTCTACGCGATCGGCGGCGGCGAGCAGTCGGCGATGCTCATGGGCCTGCCCGTCGCGCGGACCAAGGTGCTCGTGTACGTGGTGAGCGGCACGTGCGCCGGCATCGGCGGCCTGCTCTTCGCGATGTTCTCGCGGTCCGGCTACTCGCTCACCGGCGTGGGCATGGAGCTCGACGCGATCGCGGCGGTCGTGATCGGCGGCACGCTGCTCACGGGCGGGACGGGCTTCGTGCTCGGGTCCGTGCTGGGCGTGCTCGTGCTCGGTCTCATCCAGACGATCATCACCTTCGAGGGCACGCTGAGCTCGTGGTGGACCAAGATCGTCATCGGCGTGCTGCTCCTGGTTTTCGTGATCCTGCAGCGCGTGCTGGTCGTCAGGCGGAGGTGAGCCGGCGGTGCCGGGCCGCCCTGCGACGTCGTGCGACGTCGTGCGGGTGAGGCCCGGCACCGCGGCCGTCTGCCCGGGCGTCTCGCCCCGGGATCACCGGAGCTGGACGGGGGCCGGCACCCCTGGGTCGGCCGGGCGCGTGCCCGGGCGACGGAGTGTCACGATACGACCCTTGTCGAATGTGAGCGTTCACACTAGGCTCGGTCACGATCCTGTTAACGCTCACACGCAATGGTGCGTGTCTCTCGACGAAGAGAGGAAGCCCATGGATACGTCCCTTCACCCTCCACGGCCCGGAACGGCGCGCCGCCGACGTGCGGTCGCGCTCGCGCTCGTGGCCGGCATGGTCGGCACCGTCGCGCTCGCGACGTCCCTGCCCGCCTCCGCCGCGGAGCCCGACCTGCCCGACGGCGCGCGGGTCGACACGTTCGACGGCGCCGCGCTCGACGCGGACTGGACCGTCGTCAACCCCGTCCCCGAGGCGCTCGCCGTCTCCGGCGGGGCGCTGCGGCTCACGTCCCAGCCGGGCGACACCTACCAGGACGCGAACAGCGCCAAGAACGTCGTCCTGCTCGACGTGCCCGCCGGCGACTTCACCGTCGTCACCCGGCTCGAGGCGCCCGTCGCCTCCGTCTACCAGGGCGCGGGGCTCATCGCGTGGCAGGACATGGACAACTACGTCCGCTCCGGCCTGACGTTCGTGGGCGACCTGTCGCCCTCGGGCCGCGCGATCGAGAACGACGTCGAGACCGGCGGCGTCTTCTCCGCGGCCGCGTTCACCGACCGCCCGGGGTCGACGGGCGAGACGCTGCGCATGCAGCGCACGGGCGACACCGTCACCACGTCCTACTGGGACAGCACCGCGTGGCAGCCGGCGGGCTCCGTCACGGTCGACTTCCCGACCACGCAGGTCGGTCTCTACGCGCTCGCCGCGCAGGACGGCGCGGCGCACACCGCGGTGTTCGACTACGTCGCGCTCGAGACCGCCGAGGGCGCCGACCAGGTCCCCGACGGCGCGTTCACGCTCGTGGGCCCGGGTGAGGCCCGGTACCTCGTGGCGGCCGACGACGGCCTCGCTCTCGACGACGAGCGCCCCGCGACGACGGTCGCGCTCGACGCGACGGCGGTCGACGGCGCCGAGGGCACGTCCCCGGTGACGCTCGCCGTCGGCGGCCGGCCCGTCGTCGTCTCCGGCTCGTCCCGGCTCTCCCTCGGAGCCGCGGGCGAGGAGGCCGCCGCGCTGCGGCTCACCGACGCGGGCGGCGGCAAGGTCTGGCTGCGCAGCGCGGCGGACCCCGAGCTGTACGCCAGCGTGCGTGCGTCCGACGGCGCGCTCGTGCTCGGCCCGCGCGAGGCAGCCACGAAGCTCAGGATCACGCCCGCCACGAGCGCGGACCACGAGATCACCGTGGACCTCGCCGGCGAGCGCACCGAGATGAGCGACGAGCTGTACGGCATCTTCTACGAGGACATCAACTACGCGGCCGACGGCGGCCTGTACGCCGAGCTCGTGCGCAACCGGTCGTTCGAGTTCAACAACCAGGACAACGGGTCCTTCACCGGCCTCACCGCGTGGAGCACCGCGAACAGGGGCGGGGCCACGGCGACGACGCAGGTCGTGAACGACGCCGGGCGGCTCAACGCGACGAACCGCAGCTATCTCGCCCTCACGACGACCGCCGCGGGCGCCGGGGTGCGCAACGCCGGGTACAACACCGGGCTGTTCGTCGAGGAGGGGGAGTCGTACGACTTCTCCGTCTGGGCGCGGTCGGCGACGGCGCAGACCATCACCGTGCGCGTCGAGGACGCTGCCGGGACCACGGCGTACGCGACCGGCCAGGTCGCGGTCGACGGCTCGAACGCGTGGAAGAAGTACGACGTCACGCTCACCGCGACCGGCACGACGAACGCCGGGCGCCTCGCGCTCCTCTCCGGCGCGGCGGGCACGCTCGCTCTCGACCAGGTCTCGCTCTTCCCGCAGGACACCTGGGTCGGCCCGGTCAACGGGAAGTCCGTGCTCCGCAAGGACCTCGCGGAGAAGATCGACGCGCTCGACCCGCAGTTCCTGCGCTTCCCCGGCGGTTGCGTGACGAACGTCGGCACGTTCCGCTCGTACGAGGAGTCGGGCTTCACCGACCGTCGCCGCACGTACCAGTGGAAGGAGACGATCGGCCCGGTCGAGGAGCGCGCGACCAACTGGAACTTCTGGGGCTACAACCAGTCGTACGGCATCGGGTACCTCGAGTACTTCCTCTTCGCCGAGGACCTCGGCGCGACGCCGCTGCCCGTGGTGTCGGTCGGCGCCAACGGTTGCGGCAGCACCATCCCCGAGATGAAGGACCCCGCGCAGATCCAGCGCTGGGTCGACGACACGGTCGACCTCCTCGAGTTCGCGAACGGCGACGTCACGACCGAGTGGGGCGCCGTGCGCGCCGAGCTGGGCCACCCCGAGCCGTTCGGCCTGAAGTACATCGGGCTCGGCAACGAGGAGAACACGAAGACGTTCGAGGCCAACTTCCCGGCGTTCCGCGACGCGATCGCGGCCGCCTACCCGGACATCCAGATCATCTCGAACTCCGGCCCGGACGACACCGGACAGCGCTTCGACGAGCTCTGGGCGTTCAACCGCGAGCAGGACGTCGACCTCGTCGACGAGCACTACTACAACGACCCGCAGTGGTTCCTCGAGAACGACGAGCGCTACGACTCCTACGACCGCGAGGGGCCGCACGTGTTCCTCGGCGAGTACGCGTCGCGCGGCAACACGTTCGCCAACGCGCTCGCGGAGGCGTCGTTCATGACCGGTCTGGAGCGCAACTCCGACGTCGTCCGGCTCGCGTCGTACGCACCGCTCCTCGCCAACGAGTCGTACGTCCAGTGGTCGCCCGACGCGATCTGGTTCGACAACGACGAGTCGTGGGGCTCGGTGAACTACTACGTCCAGCAGCTGTTCTCCGCGAACGCCGGTGACGAGGTGGTGCCCAGCACGCACTCCGGCCCGGCGCCGGCCGACGCGACGGTCGACGGCGGCGTGTTCCTCTCCACGTGGAACACGGCCGCGCAGTACGACAACGTCCGCGTGACCGACAACGCGAGCGGCGAGGTGCTCTTCTCGGACGACTTCGAGTCCGGCGCCTCGCAGTGGGAGCCGCAGTCGGGCACGTGGGCGGCGCAGGACGGCGCCTACGTCCAGTCGGCGACGAACGTCACCGACGCCCGGTCGATCGTCGCCGGCGCGTACGCGAAGGACTGGTCGAGCTACACGCTCGAGCTCGACGCGCGCAAGACGTCGGGCGCTGAGGGCTTCCTCATCGGCTTCGCCGCGGGCGGCCCGAACGACTACTACTGGTGGAACCTCGGCGGGTGGAACAACACGCGCCAGGCCCTCCAGCGCGCGTCGGGCGGGAGCGCCAACGAGGTGCAGGCCGTCGAGAACCACAGCATCGAGGCCGGGCAGCCGTACCACGTCAAGGTCGTCGTCGAGGGCTCGACCATCGAGCTCTACCTCGACGGCGAGCTCCAGATGTCCTACGAGCAGCCGTCGACCAAGTCGCTCTACCAGGTCGTCACGCGCGACGACGACACGGGTGACGTCGTCGTCAAGGTCGTCAACCCCACCGCGACCGCGGCGCGCACGCAGGTGCACGTCGAGGGCTCCGACGGCATCGCGGACCAGGCGACGGTCACGGAGATGGTGGGCGCGCCGTCGGACACCAACACCAAGGCCGACCCCGAGCGGGTCGTCCCGGTGGAGCGGACGCTGACGGGCGTGGGGGAGGAGTTCTCCTACGAGTTCCCCGCACACTCGATCACGTTCGTCCGGCTGCACGCGTCCGACGTGGAGCCCGAGCTCGACCTCGCGGTCGAGGTCGCGCCGCGCTGCCTGGCGGGCACGGCGTACGTCGCCGTGCGCGCGACGAACGGCGAGGACGTCCCGGTCTCGGTGACGCTCGCGACGCCGTTCGGGCAGAAGGCGTTCGCGGACGTGGCGCCCGGCAGGAACGCGTACCAGTCGTTCGCGGCGCGCGCGACGTCGGCCCCGGCCGGCACCGCGACGGTGACGGGCACGGCGACGCTCGACGGCGAGCAGGTCACCTCGACCATCGACGTCCCCTACGACGCGCTCGACTGCGGCTGACCCGGCGAGGGAGGACCTCTGGTCGCGGGGGAGAGGCCTCGAGCCCTACCTCGCGACCGCCGGTCCTCCTTCGCGAGTGCCTGCTTCCCTCGTGGCCGGTCCGGCGGGCCACGAGGGCGCGGCCCGCGCGTCGTGCGCGGGCCGCTCTCGCACGACCGCGCGACGACGCCGTCGCGTGACCACCTGTTCGACCTCCCACACGCGGGCGACGACGCCCGCGCGCGACCCTGAGGAGCAACGATGCACCCCCGACCGACCGACGGCGTCCGCCGTCGACCCGGCGGCGCGACCCGGCTGGCCGCCGTGGCGGCCGCCGCCGCGCTCGCCCTGACCACGTGGGCGCCGTCCGCCGTCGCGGCCGACGCGCTGCCCGCGCCCGTCCTCGACCTCGCGTTCGACGGTGACGTCGCCGACTCCGGCGCGCTCGCCCACCCCGTGACGCTGAAGGGCCACGACGGCTCGCCGCCCACCGGTTACTCGTACGTCGACGGGGTCGACGGGAGAGGGCAGGCGCTGCGCCTCGCCGGGAGCACGTACCTCGACCTCGGCACCTCCACCGCGCTGCAGCCCGAGGACCTCACGCTCTCGTTCTGGGTGGAGCCCAGCGGGAAGCTGTCGGGCGAGCACGTCATCACGTGGAACAAGCGCGCGTACAACTCGGACGGCTGGTACCTGTCGAGCGAGTCGGACACCGTGCCGCTCGCCCTGTCCGTCGGGCCGGCGTCGGGCCAGCCGTACAAGGTGCGGGTGGCCAGCTCCGACCGCGCGGCGTTCTTCCCCGCGGACGAGTGGACGCACGTCGTCGTCACGTACGACCACGCGACCAAGGACGTCGCGTTCTACCGCAACGGGGAGAAGGTGCCGTCCACGGTCGCGAACGCCGTCGGCGGCGACGCGACCGGCGTGCTCGGCTCGGACCCGGCCCTGCCCAAGACGATCGGGTTCAACGGGCCGCAGTACAACGGGGCCTACCTCAAGGCGGCGCTCGACGACTACCGCGTGTACGACGCCGTCGCCGGCCTCGGCGACGTCGTGGGGCTCTACGAGGAGAGCGGGCGCACGGTCGACCGCGACGCCATCGCGCAGGACGACGCCGACGCGCTGTCGCTGCCCGAGCGCGCGACCGTCGCGCTCGTGCTGCCGACGACGGGCTCGCGTGGGTCGACCGTGACGTGGCGGTCGTCGCACCCGGACGTGGTCGCGACCGACGGGACCGTGGTCCGGCCGGCGATCGGCGAGGACGACGCGCACGTGACGCTCACGGCGACGGTGCGCTACCTCGACGGGGAGCCCGTGACGCGCGACCTCGAGGTCGTCGTGCCCGCGCTCGTCGACGAGACGCCGCTCGAGGACACGGCGCTGCCGTCGGTGCTGCTCTCGGACGACTTCCTCCAGAACGCCGCGGCGAAGGAGCACGAGTACCTGCTGAGCCTCGACTCCGAGACGTTCCTCTACGAGTTCTACAAGGTCGGCGGGCTCGCCCCGACGACGCCGGCGGGCTACGGCGGCTGGGAGCGCAGCAACGCCGTGAACTTCCGCGGCCACGCGTTCGGCCACTACATGTCCGCGCTCGCCATGTCGTGGTCGTCGACGCAGGACCCGGCGACCAAGGACGCGCTGTTCACCGAGATCGAGGAGGCGGTCGGGGGGCTCTCGCGCGTGCAGGACGCCTACGCGGCGGCCCACCCCGGTTCCGCGGGGTACGTGTCCGCGTTCCGCGAGTCGATCCTCGACCAGGTGCAGGGCACCGGGACGTCGGACGAGAACGTCATCGTGCCCTGGTACAACCTCCACAAGGTGCTCGCGGGGCTGCTCGACGTCGCCGAGTACGTGGACGGGCCGGTCGGGGACCAGGCGCTCTCCGTCGCGACGGAGTTCGGCCTGTACGTGGAGGGACGCGTCTCGAAGCTGCCGAGCACCGACGTCATGCTGCGCACCGAGTACGGCGGCATGAACGAGGCGCTGTACGAGCTGTTCGACCTCACGGGCGACGCGCGCATCAAGGAGGCGGCCGAGGCGTTCGACGAGGTCGCGTTCTTCCGCCAGCTCGCCGCGGGCCAGGACGTGCTCCCGGGCAAGCACGCCAACACGCAGATCCCCAAGCTGCTCGGCGCGCTCAAGCGCTACCGCGTGTTCACGCAGAACCCCGAGTACTACGACCTGCTCACCCCGGCGGAGAAGGACGAGCTGCCGATGTACCTCGCGGCGGCGGAGAACTTCTTCGACATCGTCGTGCGCGACCACACGTACGTCACCGGGGCCAACAGCCAGGCGGAGCACTTCCACGCACCCGGCTCGCTGCACGAGCACGCGGCCGAGCAGGGCACGGCGCGCAACGCCGAGACGGCCGAGACGTGCAACGAGTACAACATGCTCAAGCTCGCGCGCGAGCTGTTCAAGCTGAGCAAGGACGTGCGGTACGCGGACTACTACGAGAACGCGTTCATCAACACGATCCTCGCGTCGCAGAACCCCGAGACCGGGACGACGACGTACTTCAACCCCATGGCCTCGGGCTACCACCGCGTGTACAACCTGCCGTTCACCGAGTTCTGGTGCTGCACCGGCACGGGCATGGAGAACTTCTCCAAGCTCGGTGACTCGATCTACTTCACCGGGCAGGGCTCCGTGTGGGTCAACATGTTCTTCTCCTCGACGGTCGAGCACGCGGAGCAGAACCTGCGGCTCACGCAGGAGGCGAACCTGCCGAACGAGGACACGGTGACCTTCCGTGTCGACGCGCTCGAGGGCGGTGCGGTCGCCGAGGGCGCGACCCTGCGCCTGCGCGTGCCGTCGTGGATCGCCGGCGACCCGGGCGTCGAGGTGAACGGCGCCGCCGTCGAGCCGCACGTGTCGCGCGGGTACGTCGTGCTGCCCGTCACCGCGGGCGACGTCGTCCGGTACACGATGCCGATGGCGGCGTCCGTCGTGGACACCCCCGACAACCCGTACTTCGTCGCCTTCCGGTACGGGCCGGTCGTCCTGTCGGCGGACCTCGGCGAGGTGCCGGAGCCGGCGTCGCAGAGCACGGGCATCCTCGTGCGCTCGTCGACGCGCGATGCCGACGCGCAGACCACCATCACCGCCGCCGGCATGGGCGCGGACGAGTGGAAGGAGCGCATCACCGAGAACCTGGTGCGCGTCGAGGACGACGCGGACGGCCGGATCCAGCTCCGTCTGCGCAACACCGCCGACGGCGGCGACCTCGTGTTCACGCCCCACCACACCAACTGGGACGTGACCTACGGGCTCTACCTCGACCTCGACGAGCCGGACTCGGCGGCGTCGCAGGAGCGCATCCTGCGCGCCAAGCAGGAGCTGCGCGACGCCGACCGCACCGTCGACAGCCTCACGAGCTTCGACAACAACAACTTCGAGAACGCGAAGAACCTCCAGCAGAGCGGGTCGTCGGTCGGGACGTTCTCGGGCCGCCAGTTCCGCCACGCGAACGGCACCGGCTGGTTCAGCTACGACCTGATGATCGACCCGGCGTCGACGTCGAACCACCTGGGTGTCACGCTCTACTCGGGCGACCAGGGCCGCGTGTTCGACGTGTACGTCAACGACGAGAAGCTGAAGACGATCACCACCGTCGCGAACGCCCCGACCAAGGACGAGCAGGGGTTCTACGTCGACACGACGCAGCTCCCCGCGAAGTACCTCGAGATCGGGGAGGGCACGCGCTGGAAGGTCGACAGCGCGGGCGAGTACGTGCTCGACGAGGACGGTGAGCGCATCCCCGTGGTGACCGTGCGCTTCCAGGCGACGGGCGGCTGGGCCGGGGGAGTGTTCGGGGTGCGTGTCGACCGCGCCGCGACGTACGACACGACACCGGGGCTCGCCGCGCTCGCTTTCGACACGGGGTCGCTCGCACCCGCGTTCGACCCGGCGGTGACGGACTACACGCTCACCGTGCCCGAGGGCACGACGAGCGTCGTGCTCGACGCCGACCCGCACGTGCCGAGCGGCCTCGTGCGCGTCGACGGCGTGCTGGTCGACGACACGCAGGGTCGGGTCGTGCCGCTCTCCGCGGACGGGAGCGCCCGGACCGTGGAGGTCGTCGGCGTCGCGCAGGACCACGTGACCGCGACGACGTACACGGTCCAGATCGTGCCCGGGACGGCGGCCGTCGTGCCGCTCGACGTCGAGGCGTCCTCGCGCTGCCTCGCCGGGAAGGCCTACGTGGCCGTGCGGGCGACGAACACGGGCGCCGTGCCGGCGGACGTCACCCTGACCACGCCGTTCGGGGAGAGGTCGTTCACGGCCGTCGCCCCGGGCGCGAGCGCGTACCAGTCGTTCGCGTCGCGCGCGACGTCGGTGCCCGAGGGTGTCGTCACCGTCAGCGGCACGGCGGTGGTCGACGGCATACCCGTCACCACGGCGTACGACGTCGCCGTCGATGCCCGCGCCTGCGCCTAGAACCGCAGTCCGCCGGGGGGAGCACCAGGGTTCGTCGAGGGAGTGCCGGGGCCGCGAGCCCTGGGCTCCCTCGGCGAACCGGGGCCCTCCCCGGCGGCGCCGGAGGTCGATATCGGTATCGAGACCGATCTCCGCACGATCCGAGCACGACCTCGACGAGGAGGAGAACGAGATGAGCAGACAGGTGAGGACCGTGGTCGCCGCGGCGCTGGCGGGGGTGCTCGCGCTCGGCGCGAGCACGGCGTCCGCCGTGGTGCCGGGCGAGTCGGACGACGCACCGGGGGGAGCAGGCACGATCACCGGACTGACCACGACCGACCGCGGTGACGGGACGTACGGCGTGCCGCTGCTGCGCAGCGACGTCCCCGACATCTCGGTGGCGCGCGTGCCCGCCGCCGAGAGCGACGAGGGGCGCGACGTCTACTACATGATCAGCACGACGATGCACCTCGCTCCGGGTGCGCCGATCATGAAGTCCTACGACCTGGTGAACTGGGAGATCGTCGGGTACGTCTACGACCGGCTCGGCGTGGGCGACGTGTCGTCGTTGCGCAACGGTCGGAACGGCTACGGCAACGGCCAGTGGGCGTCGTCGCTGCGCTACCACGACGGCACGTTCTACGTGGTGTTCAACACCAACGACCTGGGCGGGTCCTACCTGTTCCGCACGGACGACGTCGAGCACGGCGCGTGGGAGCGCACGGCGCTCGGCCGGGGGTTCCACGACCCGTCGCTGTTCTTCGACGAGGCCGACGGCGGGACGCCGTACATCTTCTACGGCTCGGGCGCGACGAGCGCCGTCCGGCTGAACGACGACCTCACCGCGATCGAGGCGGACTTCCCGAACATCTTCCGTGCCGAGGACTACGCGGGCGAGCGGTTCATCGGCGGGCTGTTCGAGGGCGCCCAGGTGCACTACATCGACGGCGAGTACTACGTCGCGATCATCACGTGGCCCAGCGGCCAGAACCGGCAGGAGGTGCTCTTCCGCTCTCCGCACCTCCTGGGGCGCTACGAGACCGCCGACGGGTCGAACCCGTACGAGGCGCGCAGCGCGCTGAACTCGGACGGCTTCGCCCAGGGCGGGCTCGTCGAGGTGCCCGACGGCGCGGGCGGCTACGAGTGGTGGGGGATGTTCTTCCGCGACACCTACCCGCTCGGCCGCATCCCCGCGCTCATCCCGGCGACGTGGGAGGACGGCTGGCCGACGTTCGGCGACGACGGCGTCGTCCGCGTCGGCGACACGTTCGCCAAGCCGATCGTGCTCGACGAGGCGACCGAGCGACGCGAGCGGCTGAAGAGCATCGTCGCCTCCGACGACTTCGCGAACGACGCCGAGCACCGCGCGTTCAGCGACACCGTCTGGGAGGTCCCGGAGCCTCCGACGTACGACGAGTCCCTGCTCGGCGTCGAGCTCGTCGCCAACCCCGGGTTCGAGGACGCGACGACCGCGCCCTGGGCCGCGCAGTTCGGGGCGACCCTGGCGCTCGACCGGAGCAGCCCGGCGTCGGGGGCGGCGGCGCTGCGCGTCAGCGGCCGGACGCTCAACGGGTCGGGACCGAACCAGCAGCTCGGCGGGAAGATCCAGGCGGGCGTGACCTACGAGGTCTCGGCCCGGGTCCGGTACGCCACCGGGCCCGCGCAGGTCCGCTTCAACCTCGTCGGCGACTGGGGCGCGGGCGTGAAGACCCTGGCCTGGGCGGACACGACCCCGGGGGAGTGGACCACGGTCAGCGGCACCTACACGGTGCCGGCCGGCACGGACGTGAGCGCGTTCAAGCTCGCGGTCGAGACGCCGTGGGCGAACCCGCAGCCGCCGTCGTCGAGCGTCGAGTACCTGCTGGACGACGTGTCCGTGGTCGGCCGCGCGCCGGACGTCGAGACGCCCACGCTTGAGGAGGTGTCGTACAACGGCTCGGACCTCGACCTCGCCTGGCAGTGGAACCACGCGCCGGACAACCGGTACTGGTCCCTCACCGAGCGCGAGGGCTGGCTGCGCCTGACCAACGGGCACGTCGTGACCGGCGAGGCGGAGTACACCAAGGCGCCCGGGCGCGACCTCACCTACCTCGAGGAGGCTCGCAACACGCTCGGCCAGCGCACCTTCGGGCCGACGGCCTCCGCGGAGACCCGCCTCGACGTGTCGGGGATGCTCGACGGCGATGTCGCCGGCCTGGCCGTCTACGGCCGCAGCTTCGCGTACGCGGGCGTCCAGCAGGTCGCCGGCGAGCGCACGCTGGGACTCGTCACGCGGCTCCAGCCGTTCACGGACACGATCGACCGCGAGGCGGTCGAGTCGTTCGTCCCCGGCTCGCAGGTCCCGCTCGGCGAGCGCACGGACGTGCACCTCAAGGCGGACGCCGACTTCGCCTCGCCGGACGGCCAGCTCTGGGTGCAGTACTCCTACAGCCTCGACGGGCGCACGTGGCAGCCGCTCGGGCCGCGCCAGGGGCCGCTCGTCATGGACTGGAGCCTGTCCCACTTCATGGGCTACCGGTTCGGCCTCTTCTCCTACGCGAAGGAGCAGACCGGGGGGCACGTCGACTTCGACCACTTCCTCCTGAGCGACGTGCTCGACGCGGACGGCGGCGCCGACCGGACGGCGCTCGACGCCGTCGTCGCCGAGGCCGAGGGACTCGACCCGACGGGCTGGACGCCGGACTCCTGGGCCGCGGTCGAGCAGGCGCTCGCCTGGGCGCGGTCGACGACCGCGCCGTCGACCCAGAACCAGGCCGACGCCCCCGCACGGGCGCTCGCGCTCGCCGTCGCGTCGCTGGAGCCCGCCCCGACCCAGGGCGTCGCGTTCGCGGCGGAGGCGAGCCTTCGCGCGCTCGCCGGCAAGGACTACGTCGCCGTGCGCGTGGTGAACGAGGAGGACGTCCCGGTGGACGTCGTCGTGAGCACCCCGTACGGGAGCCGGACCTTCGCCGGCGTGGAGCCTGGCGCGAACGCGTACCAGGCGTTCGCGAGCCGGCTCGGCCAGGCCCCGGCCGGCGAGGCCACGGTCACCGTCACGCGCTCGACCGACGCGGTGACGACGACCCGCGCGGTGTCGTACGGCCGCTGACCGCGGCCGACCCGGTGAGCCGCCCCGGCTGCTCGCCGGGTCGGCACGAGAGGAGGGAGGACGCAGGACGACGGCGGGGGACCGCCGTCGGGCACGACCGTCCGCGCGAGGCGCGCGGACGCGCACCACATCGATCGAGGAGGATCCATGGACACGCACCACCGCAGACGACGTCGCCTGCGCGGCGCCGTCGCCGGAGCCGCGCTCGCGACGCTGCTCTCCGCGTCGCTGGCCGCGCTGCCGTCGTACGCCGCGGACGAGGAGCTGATCGTCAACGGCGGCTTCGAGGACGGGACGACCGGCTGGTTCGTCAACAACGGCAACGCGACCGACAAGGCCGTGCTGTCGACGACCGACCAGGCGTTCTCGGGCGAGGCCGCCGTGCTCACCACCGAGCGCGCGACGACGGGCTCCGGCCCGATGCAGGACCTCAGCGGCAAGGTCCGCGCGGGTGAGACGTACGAGCTCACTGCGAAGATCCGCTACGACGCCGCCGCGGCCCCGGCCACCAAGCAGTTCTTCGCCACGATGCACTACGGCGGCGGGACGTACACGAACCTCGTGAGCGTGGTGGCGACCAAGGGGCAGTGGGCGACGTTCGACGGGACGTTCACGATCCCCGCGAACCAGGGCGTCGGCACCGCGCGCCTGTTCTTCGAGACGCCGTGGACGAGCAACCCCTCGGCCGACCCGGCCGTGCACCTCATGGACTTCGTGCTCGACGACGTCTCCGTCGTCGGGGCGCCTCCGCCGCCCCCGGCGTCGAGGACGATCGAGGTCGTGGGCAAGGTCCCGGGCGAGCACAACCCGCTGATCTCGCACAAGTTCGGGGCCGACGGGTTCGGGTTCGTCGAGGACGGGCGCGTGTACCTGTACATGACCAACGACACGCAGGGCTACGCGCCCGACCCGGTGACCGGCGTGTCCCCGCAGATCAACTACGGCGACATCAACCAGATCACCGTCATCTCGTCCGAGGACCTCGTGAACTGGACCGACCACGGCGAGGTCCAGGTCGCGGGACCGAACGGGGTCGCGCCCTTCACCGGCAACTCGTGGGCGCCGGGCATGGCGAAGAAGACGGTCGACGGCGTGGAGAAGTACTTCCTCTACTACGCCAACGGCGGCGGGTCGTCGAACGTCATCACGGGTGCGTCGCCGCTCGGCCCGTGGGTGAGCGAGCGCACCAGCACGCTCATCGACGGCCGCACGCCCGGCGCCGAGGACGTCGCGTGGAAGTTCGACCCGGCGCCGCTCGTCACGGACGACGGCGACGCCTACCTCTACTTCGGCGGCGGCCCGGCGTCGACGTCGATGCCTCCCGCGGAGCGCTTCAACAACCCGAAGAACCTCCGCGTCATCGAGCTCGGCGACGACATGGTGTCGACGCAGGGCACGGCCGTCGTGGTGGACGCGCCCGTCGCGTTCGAGGCGGCGCAGGTGTTCGAGCGCGAGGGCAAGTACTACCTGTCGTACTCGTCGCACTTCGGCGGCAACGACTTCGGCGGCAACCAGACGCCGCTCCCGGGCTACCCCGGCGGCGGGCAGATCGGCTACATGATCTCCGAGGACCCGATGTCGTTCCCGAAGGAGGCGTACGCCGGGGTGCTGTTCCCCAACCAGTCGCAGTTCTTCGGCGCGGGCACGGGCGGCAACAACCACCAGTCGGTGTTCGAGCTCGACGGGAAGTACTACTTCACGTACCACGCCCCGACGCTCAACAAGCGCATCAACGGGAACACCACGCAGGGGTACCGCAGCCCGCACATCCAGGAGCTGACGTTCAACGCGGACGGCACGATCCAGCAGGTGGTCGGCGACTACGCGGGCCCGGAGCAGGTCAAGGACCTCGACCCGTTCCAGGTGCTCGAGGCCGAGACGTTCGCGTGGCAGCAGGGCCTCGCGACGGCGAAGGTCGACGGCGGCTCGGCGCAGTTCGGGGACGACGCCCCGAACCTCGTCGTGCGGGACGTCGACGACGGCGACTGGTCGGCGCTGTCGTCCGTCGACCTCGGCGACGGCGCGGAGAGCGTCACGGCGCGCGTGAAGCCGCTCGTCGAGGGAGCCACGATCGAGGTGCGGCTCGACGACCGCGAGGGTGCCGTCGTCGGCACGCTCGACCTCGACGGTCCCGTCGGCGAGTGGGCGGACGTGACCGCCGCGCTCGACGGCGTGAGCGGCGTCCACGACGTGTACTTCACGTTCGCCGGGCCGGAGGGCGTCGACCTCGTGGAGGTCGACACCTGGGAGTTCGCGGCCGGGGCCGCCGGACCGGTCGTCGAGCTCGACGCGACCGCGACGGCGCGCTGCCTCGCGGGCACGGCGTACGTCGCGGTCCGCGCGACGAACGCGGGCGACGTGCCGGCCGACGTCACGCTCGCCACGCCGTTCGGGACGCGCGTGGTGCGCGACGTCGCCCCCGGGGCCAACGCGTACCAGTCGTTCTCGACGCGCTCGGCGTCGGTCGGCGCAGGGCACGCGACGGTGACGGGCGCCGCGGTGCTCGACGGCGAGGACGTCACGACCGGGTACGAGGCCGCGTACGGCGACCTCGACTGCGGCTGACGGCAGGGGCCTCGTGCCCTGACGACGGCGGTCCCCACCGGGTGCGGTGGGGGCCGCCGTCGGCCTGTGCGACCGGACCGCCCGCGCGCCCGCGACCAGATTCGACATCGTTGTCGAAATGGCGGGGTCTAGCCATGTTTGCGTTCACATGTTAGCGTTCACACGCGCGTCCGACGAGGGACGCGGGACCGGCGCTGCCGCCGGGCACGACGACGAGGAGTCACTGATGACCTCACGCCACGAACCGCCCCCGACACCCGCGAGGCCCCCCGCACACCGCCGCCGCGCGCTCGCCGCGCTCCTGGGCGTCGCGCTCGTCGCTCCCCTCGCGCCGGCCGGTGCCGCGACCGCCGCGACCGCCGCGCCCGCGGCCCCGGCCGCAGCCGTCGCGGCCGAGCCCACGACCGACGGCCTGCGGCTGTGGCTCCCGCTCGACGAGAGCGAGGGGACCGTCGCGCACGACGCGTCCGGGCACGGTCTCGACGGCACGCTCGTCGGCTCCGGCGGCGGCTGGCAGCCCGGCCAGGGACTCGTGTTCGGCGGGTCGAACCACGTGGACCTGCCCGACGACCTGCTCGCCGGCTACGACGCCGTGACGGTGAGCGCCGACGTCTGGGTGGACACCTCGCTGAGCGGCAACTACTTCTTCTACACCCTCGGCAACGAGGCGGTCGGGACGCCGCAGTCGGGCGACGGCTACCTGTTCTCGACCGGCAACGCGAACTACCGTGCGTCCATCTCCGACCTCGCGTGGGGCCGCGAGCAGAACACGGCGAAGGACCCCGCCGCCGCGCTGCAGCGCGGCGTGTGGAAGACCCTCACGTACACCCTCGGCGACGGCACCGGACGCCTCTACGAGGACGGCGCGCAGGTCGGGCAGAACACCGCCGTGACGATCACGCCCGGCGCGATCGGCGGCGGCAGCACGACCGCGAACGCGCTCGGCAGGTCCGCGTACGCGGCCGACAACCTCTTCAAGGGCCGCATGAAGGACTTCCGGCTCTACGACCGGGCGCTCACCGCGCAGGAGGTCGCGGACCTCGCGGCCGCCGCCGCGCAGGACGCCGTCGCCGCGGACGCCGCGGCGCTCGACCTCGGCGACACGAGCGCCGTCGTCACGGACCTCACGCTGCCCGCGAAGGGCGTCGGCGGCTCCGCCGTCACGTGGGCCACGTCCGACCCCGGCGTCGTCTCCGCGAGCGGCGCCGTCACGCGCCCGGCCGGGGACGAGCCCGCGACCGCGACCCTCACCGCCACGGTGACGCTCCGCGGCGCGACCGAGACGCGCGCGTTCGACGTCACCGTGCTCCCGGGCGACGGCGACCAGGCGAAGGCCGACGCCGCGGCGGCCGCGCTCGACGTGCCGAACCTCGACGACGTCCGCGGGAACCTCACCCTGCCCACCACGGGCCTGCACGGCGCGAGCGTGAGCTGGGCGTCGTCGTCGGCCACGATCACCCCGACCGGCGAGGTGACCCGGCCCGCGCACGGCGAGGACGCCGAGACCGTCACCCTCACGGCGACCGTCACGGTCGGCGGGGCGAGCGCGACGCGCGAGCTCGAGGCGCACGTGCCGCCGCTGCCCGAGCAGGAGGAGCTCGCGGGCTACCTCTTCTCGTACTTCGTGGGCGAGGGCACGGCCACCGGCGAGCAGGTCTACTTCGGGCTCAGCCAGGGCAACGACCCGCTGAAGTACCAGAACCTCAACGACAACCAGCCCGTCCTCACGTCGGAGCTGGGGGAGAAGGGCCTGCGGGACCCGTTCATCATCCGCTCGCCCGAGGGCGACAAGTTCTACCAGATCGCGACCGACCTGCGGATCTACGGCAACGGCGACTGGGACGGCGCCCAGCGCCACGGGTCGAGGTCGATCATGGTGTGGGAGTCCACGGACCTCGTGAGCTGGACCGACCAGCGCCTCGTGGAGGTCTCGCCCGAGACCGCGGGCAACACGTGGGCGCCCGAGGCGTACTACGACGAGACGATCGGCGCGTACGTCGTGTTCTGGGCGTCCAAGCTCTACGCGGAGGACGACCCCGGCCACACGGGCGACACCTACAACCGCATGATGTACGCCACGACGCGCGACTTCGTGACGTTCAGCGAGCCGCAGGTGTGGGTCGACCCGGGCTACTCGGTCATCGACTCGACCGTGACGTACCACGACGGCCAGTACTACCGGTTCACCAAGGACGAGCGGAACAACACGTCGTCCACGCCGTGCTCCAAGTTCATCCTCGCGGAGAAGGCGGCCGAGCTGCGCTCGACGGACTACGAGTTCATCACCGACTGCATCGGCAGGGCGAACTCGCTCGGCGGCGGGATCAACCAGGGCGAGGGCCCGACGATCTTCAAGTCGAACACCGAGGAGAAGTGGTACCTCTTCATCGACGAGTTCGGCGGCCGCGGCTACGTGCCGTTCGAGTCGACGTCGCTCGACGCGGCGGAGTGGACCATGTCCACCGACTACGAGATGCCGTCGCGCCCGCGCCACGGCACGGTCCTGCCCGTGACGCAGGCCGAGTATGACCGCCTGCTGCGGACGTACCAGCCGGACGCGTTCGTCGAGTCCGTCGAGGACGTCGCCGTCACCGTGCAGACCGGCTCCGCGCCGGTGCTCCCCGCGACCGTCACCGCGACGTACGCGGACGGCTCGACCGGCCCGGCCGACGTCACGTGGGACGCGGTCGACCCGGCGTCGTACGCGCAGGCGGGGACGTTCGAGGTCGGCGGCACGCTCGCGGGCACGAGCGTGCGCGCCCGCGCGGTCGTCACCGTGACCGACGAGGCGGTCCCGGTCGAGGGGCTGTCCGTCACCCCGGCGTCGCTCCAGGTGGGCGTCGGCGGCACGCGGCAGCTCACCGCGACGGTCACGCCGGCCAACGCGACGGCGCGCGCGATCACGTGGGCGACCGACGACGCGGACGTCGCCACGGTCTCGGCCGACGGCGTCGTCACGGGCGTCGGCGAGGGGCACGCGCTCGTCACGGCCACGACCGCGGACGGCTCGCACACCGCGTACGTCGCGGTCGAGGTCACGGCCGACGTGCCCGGGCTCGTGGTGCGGTACGCGCTCGACGAGACGAGCGGCACGACGGCGGACAACTCGGCGCCCGGGTCGTCGTTCGGCCCCGCGACGCTGACCAACGGGGCCGCGTTCACCGGGACCGGCGAGGGCGTGACGCTCGACGGGACGGACGACTACGTGGACCTGCCCGACCACCTGCTCGCCGGGCTCACGGACGTGACCGTCGCGCTCGACGTCAAGGTCGCGACCGACCAGGCGACGCCGTACTTCATCTACGGCCTCGGCAACACGAGCGGCACGGCGGGCAACGGGTACCTGTTCACCACGGGCAACGCGTACCGCACGTCGATCGCGACGGGGAACTGGACGACCGAGCAGACGGTCACGAAGAACGCGAACCTCCAGCGCGGGGTGTGGAAGCACCTCACGTACACGCTGTCCGGCACGACGGCCGTGCTCTACGAGGACGGCGTCGAGGTGGGCCGGCAGACCGGCGTCACCATCGACCCGCAGGACATCGGGAACGGCTCGACGCTCGCGAACTACATCGGCCGCTCGCTCTACTCCGACGACCGCTACCTCAAGGGCCAGGTGCGCGACTTCCGCCTCTACGACCGCGCGCTCACGGCCGACGAGGTGTACCAGCTCGGCGCCGACCACACGGCGGTCACGGGAGCCGAGCTCGACGCGCTCAAGGTCCCCGCGATCGTCGACGGGGCGAGCTCGACCGTGACGCTCGCGGTCGAGCCCGGCACGGACGTCACCGCGCTCGCCCCGGTGCTCGCCGTCTCGCCGCGCGCCACGGTCACTCCGGACAACGGCTCGGTGCAGGACTTCACGCAGCCCGTGGAGTACACCGTCACCGGGCCGGACGGGTCGTCGCGCACGTGGACCGTGCAGGCGAGGCAGATGGGCAGCCCCGTGCTCCCCGGGACGTACGCCGACCCGAACATCGCGCAGTTCGGCGACACGTTCTACCTCTACGCGACCACGGACGGCACGCCGGGCTGGGGCGGCAAGGACTTCTACGTCTGGACGTCCACCGACCTCGTCACGTGGGAGCGCTCGGAGCAGCCGTTCCTCACGCTCGACGGCGCGAACGGGAACGTCCCGTGGGCGACCGGCAACGCGTGGGCGCCCACGATCATCGAGCGGGACGGGAAGTACTGGTTCTACTTCTCCGGCCACAACCCGACGTACGACCGCAAGACGATCGGCGTCGCCGTGGCCGACAGCCCCGAAGGACCGTTCACCGCGCAGCCGACGGCGATGATCACGAACGGCGAGGCGGTCACGTCCGGACAGGCCATCGACCCGGCCGCGTTCCGCGACCCGGAGACCGGGAAGTACTGGCTCCTGTGGGGCAACGGCGGGCCGTCGAACGGCCCGGTCATGGCGGAGCTGAACGACGACATGACGTCGATCGAGCCGGACACGCTGCGGCGCATCCCCGGCCTGACCGACTTCCGCGAGGGCCTGTTCCTCAACTACCGCGACGGCGTCTACCACCTCACGTACTCGATCGACGACACGGGCTCGGAGAACTACCGCGTCGGCTACGCGACCGCGGACAGCATCGACGGACCGTGGACCTACCGCGGCGTGATCCTCGAGAAGGACCCGTCCCAGGGCATCCTCGGGACCGGGCACAGCTCGATCCTCAACGTCGAGGGCACGGACGACTGGTACATCGCGTACCACCGCTTCGCGATCCCCGGCGGCGACGGGACCCACCGCGAGACGACGATCGACCGCCTCACGTTCGGCGAGGACGGCCTCATCCAGAAGGTCGTGCCGACGCTGGAGAGCGTGGACCCGGTCGACGCGTCGCCGTCGCCCACGGTCGACCTCGAGGTCGAGGCGGCGCCGCGGTGCCTCGCCGGCAAGGTCTACGTCGCGGTGCGCGCGACCAACGCGGGCGACGTGCCCGCCGACGTCACGCTCGCGACGCCCTACGGCACGAGGACCGTCACCGGGGTCGCCCCCGGGGCGAGCGCGTACCAGTCCTTCGCGACGCGCGCGGACTCCGTCCCCGCGGGCACGGCCACCGTCACCGGGACGGCGGTGCTCGACGGCGCCCCCGTCGCCACGACGTACGACGTCGCGTTCGCCGCGCACGCCTGCGGCTGACGCCCCGAGGTCGAGCCGCAGGTCGCGAGGGAGGGCTCCCCGAGCCCTCCCTCGCGACCGCGGGCTCTGCCTCACGAGCACGACCTTCATCTCGACGAGGAGAGGAACACATGGAACGGACACACCGAGCACGCCCGGCGCTCGCCGCCGGGCTGGTGGGGGCCCTCGCCGTCTCCACGCTCGCCGCCGCGGTCGCCGCACCCGCGGCCGCAGACGTCGGGGGGCCCACCGACGACGGGCTCGTCGCCTGGTACCCGCTCGACGCCGCCAGCACGACCGGCACCACGACGGCGAACCTCGCCGAGGGCTCGTCGTTCGGCCCGGCCACGCTGGTGGGCGGGACGGTGGCGGCCGACGGCACGACGCTCGACGGCACGGACGACTACGTCGACCTGCCCGACCACCTGCTCGCCGGGCTGACCGACGTCACGGTGAGCCTCGACGTGCTCGTGGCCCCGGACCAGGGCACGCCGTACTTCGTGTACGGGCTCGGGAACTCGAGCGGGTCGAACGGCGACGGCTACCTGTTCACCACGGGCAACGCGTACCGCACGTCGATCGCGACGGGGAACTGGACGACGGAGCAGACCGTCACCAAGGGCTCCAACCTCCAGCGCGGGGTGTGGAAGACGATCACGTACACGCTCGCCGGAACGACCGCGACCCTCTACGAGGACGGCGTGCAGGTCGCCCAGGCTGCGGACGTCACGACCGACCCCGGCCAGATCGGCGGCGGGCAGACGACCGCGAACTACGTCGGCCGCTCGCTCTACTCGGGCGACCGCTACCTCAAGGGCCAGGTGCGCGACTTCCGCCTCTACGACCGCGCGCTCAGCGCGGGCGAGGCGGTCGAGCTCGCCGAGCAGACCTCGACGGCCGCCGCCGACGCCGACCTCGCCGCGCTGGACCTCGGCGACACGAGCGCCGTGACGGGCGACCTCGCGCTGCCGACCTCCGGCGCGCAGGGCTCGATCATCACGTGGACGTCGTCCGACCCGTCGGTAGTGTCCGCCACGGGCGCCGTCACGCGCCCCGCCGCGGGCGAGGACGACGCGACCGTCACGCTCACCGCGCTCGTCACGCGCGGCGCCGTCGCACGGACCACGCAGGTGGACGTCACCGTCCTCGCCCACCTCGCGCCCGCCGACGCGGTCGCGTGGGACGCGAGCCACGTCGTCGTGCCGCACCTCGACGACGTGCGCGGCAACCTCACGCTCCCCACCGAGGGCGCGAACGGCTCCACGCTCGCGTGGCAGAGCTCCGACCCGGCCACGGTCTCCGCCACGGGCGAGGTGACCCGGCCCGCGCACGGCGAGCCGGCCGCCGTCGTGCAGCTCACCGTCACCGCGACGAAGGAGGGCGCGACCGCGACGCACACCTACGACGCCACGGTGCTTCCGCTGCCCGCCGACGCGGACTACGAGGGCTACTTCTTCCCCTACTTCGAGGGCGAGAGCACGCCCGACGGGGAGTCCGTCTACTTCAGCGTGAGCAACGGCAACGACCCGCTCGACTGGGTCGAGCTGAACGACGGCGAGCCCGTGCTCACGTCGTCGCTGGGCGAGAAGGGCCTGCGCGACCCGTTCGTCATCCGCTCGCCCGAGGGCGACCGGTTCTTCCTCCTCGCGACCGACCTGCGCATCTACGGCGGCAACGACTTCGGCAACGCGCAGGAGCGCGGGTCGCGCGCGCTGATGATCTGGGAGTCGACCGACCTCGTGCACTGGTCCGACCAGCGCATGGTCACCGTGTCGAGCGCGTACGCCGGCAACACGTGGGCGCCCGAGGCGTTCTGGGACGCGCAGCGCGGCGAGTACATCGTCTACTGGGCGTCGGCGCTGTACCCGACGACGTCGACCGACGGCCGCCGCATCGCCGACTCCTACCAGCGCATGATGTACGCCACGACGCGCGACTTCGTGACGTTCTCCGAGCCGCAGGTGTGGATCGACGAGAAGCGCGGCAACGGGCTCGGGATGATCGACTCGTCGATCGTCGAGCACGACGGCACCTACTACCGGTTCACCAAGGACGAGGCGTACATGATCCCGCGCCTCGAGAAGTCGACCGACCTGCGCTCGACCGACTGGGAGCTCGTCGCCGAGAAGATCGGCTACGGCCAGCCCAACCCGTGGGGCGGCACGCTCACCGCGGGCGAGGGGCCGACCGTCTTCAAGTCCAACACCGAGGAGAAGTGGTACCTCTTCGTCGACCAGCCGAGCTACCACGGCGGCCAGGGCTACCTGCCGCTCGAGTCCACCGACCTCGACTCGGGCGTGTGGACGTCCGTCGACGCCCACCTGCCGAGCAGCCCGCGCCACGGCACCGTGCTGCCGATCACGGCCGCGGAGCACGCCGCGCTCCTCGCGGCCTACGGCGAGCAGCCGCCGGCGCCCGAGCTCGACCTCGCGGTCGAGGCGACGGCGCGCTGCCTCGCCGGCAAGGCCTACGTCGCCGTGCGCGCCACGAACGGCGAGGACGTCCCTGTGACGGTCACGCTCTCGACGCCGTACGGCGAGAAGACCGTCGCCGACGTGGCGCCGGGCACGAACGCCTACCAGTCGTTCGCGGCCCGCGCGACGGCGGTCCCGGCCGGGACCGCCGCCGTCACCGGCGTCGCGACGATCGACGGGAAGGAGGTGACGACCACGCACGAGGCGCAGGTCGACGCGCTCGACTGCGCCTGACGCACCACCGCGAGGTCGCCGCCACCGAGGCGCGGCCGGCGGGGGAGGGGCCGGGTACGCACGACCGGCCCCTCCCTCGCGGCACGCCGCCCTCCCGGCGCACGGCGACCGGACGACCAGCACGAGCGTCGGACGCGGGGCTTCCCTCCTTGCCGCCGACGGCGCTTCCCACCACTCGACGACGAGTGAGAAGGAGCGACAGCTCATGCACGTGCACGACTCCACCCTCTCGCGACGGGCCGTCCTGCGGCTCGGGGCCCTGGCCGCCGGGGCCACCGGCGCCGTCGCCCTCGCGGGCGGCGCCGCGGCCGCACCACCGGTGCCCGCCCTCCCCGTCCCGTCCGGCCCCCCGGTGAGCCGGGCCTTCCTGCGGTCCCTCGACCGGTCGGTCACGCTCGACGGCTGGGTCGCCGAGCCGTTCCCCATGTCCGACGTGACGCTCGCGCCCAGCGTCGCGACGCGCTCGCAGGACCAGATCCTGCACCTCGCGCGCCAGTACCCGGTGGACCGCGTCCTCGCCGTGTTCCGGCGCAACGCGGGCCTCGACACCCAGGGCGCCTCCGCACCCGGCGGGTGGGAGGGCTTCGGCCACGCCAACGAGGAGCCGTGGGGCCCCGACGACTACCCGGGCCGGGCGAGCACCCAGACCGCCAACCTCTTGCGCGGGCACTACGGCGGGCACTTCCTGTCCATGGTGTCCCTCGCGTACGCGAGCACGGGCGAGACCGTGTTCCGCGACAAGGTGGACCAGATCGTCGAGGGCCTCGGGGAGGTCCAGGCGGCGCTCGCGGCCATGGGACGGTTCAGCCACCCCGGGTTCCTCGCCGCGTACGGCGAGTGGCAGTTCAGCCAGCTCGAGAAGTACGCGCCGTACGGGGAGATCTGGGCGCCGTACTACACGTGCCACAAGATCATGGCGGGCCTGGTCGAGGCGTACCGCCTCGCGGGCAACGACCAGGCGCTCGAGATCGCCACGTCCATGGCGGCGTGGGTGCACAGCCGCCTGTCCGTGCTCCCGCAGAGCCAGCTCGACCGCATGTGGGGCATCTACATCGCGGGCGAGTACGGCGGCATGAACGAGGTGCTGGCCGACATCGCGGCGATCACGCGCGACGACACGCACGTCGCCACGGCGCGGCTGTTCGACCTCAACACGCTCGTCGACGCGAGCGCCGCCGGGACGGACACGCTCGACGGGAAGCACGCGAACCAGCACATCCCGCAGTTCCCCGGCTACCTCAAGGTCTACGACCTCACGGGCGAGGAGCGCTACCTCCGGGCGGTCGAGGGGTTCTGGGGCATGGTCGTGCCCGGGCGCACGTACGCGCACGGCGGGCACGGCGAGGGCGAGCTGTTCGGCCCGCCGAACACCGTGGCGGGCGACATCGGCGCGCGCAACGCCGAGACGTGCGGCACGTACAACATGCTCAAGCTCTCGCGGCTGCTGTACTTCCACTCGCTCGACCCGAAGTACATGGAGTTCTACGAGCGCGGCCTGCTCAACCACATCGTCGGCTCGAAGAAGAACACGCAGTCGTCGACGAGCCCCGACGTCACGTACATGTACGGCGTCAACCCCGGCACGCGACGCGAGTACGGCAACACCGGCACGTGCTGCGGCGGCACCGGGCTCGAGAACCACGTGAAGTACCGCGACTCGGTCTACTTCCGGTCCGTCGACGGCGAGGTCCTGTACGTCAACCTCTACCTCGCCTCCACGCTCACGTGGGAGGAGAAGGGCTTCGAGGTCGTCCAGGAGACGCAGTACCCGAAGGTCGGGGCGACGCGCCTCACCGTGAACGGCACCGGACCCCTCGACCTGCGCCTGCGCGTCCCCGGGTGGGTGCGCAAGGGCTTCACGGTGACGGTCAACGGCGAGGAGCAGGAGCTCGACGCCGTGCCGGGCACCTACGTGAGCGTGTCCCGCTCGTGGTCGCCCGGCGACGTCGTCGAGGTGACGATGCCGTTGAGCATCCGCGCCGTGCCGACGATCGACAACCCCGCGATCCAGAGCATCGAGAACGGGCCGACCGTCCTCCTCGCGCGCAGCGCGTCGCGCGAGTACCTCCGGCTCTCGCTGTACGCGCACATGGGCCTCGACGGCACGCTCGACGGCGCGTTCACCGACCTGGGGGACGGGTACTTCCGCCTCGGCGACCTCACGTTCGAGCCCGCGTGGTCGGGCGACGACACCCAGTACCACATGTACGTCGAGCGCTCCGAACCCCGCGTCGTGTTCGCGGGTCTCGACAGCGGCGTCGCCAACGCGTCCCGGCCGGACGGGACGACGTTCCTCGACGCCGTGTGGGGCGACGGCGGCTTCGCCGACCGCGCCGCCTTCCTCACGAAGGTCCAGCGCACGGTCGAGCAGTTCACCGCGGACGGCCTCCTCAGCCGCCGCGACGGTCAGAGGGTCCTGGTCACCGCGGGGAAGGCGAAGCTGGCATGAACGGGCGTACGGAGGCATCACGCGGGACCGTCGTGATCCCGCTCGACGAGCGGCCCGGGACGGGTGCGTCCCGGGCCCGACGCCGCGCAGTCGCCACGGCGGCCGCGCTCGCCCTGGCCCTCACGGGCGCGGGCGTCGGGGCGTGGGCCGTCGGCGGCTCCGCCGACCGCGAGCTCGTCGCCGCGGCGGACGAGGCGCCGTCGAACGTCGCCCTGATCGGCACCCCCGAGGCGAGCTACACCGCGTCGTGGAACCGGGTCGAGGCCGTGAACGACGGCGCCGGCGTGAGCACCGGGGGAGCGCACGACGCGACGTGGGCCACGTGGAGCGGCGACCGGCCCGCGAGCCAGTGGCTCGAGTACTCGTGGCCCGCCCCCGTCACCGTGGACCGGTCGGTCGTGCGGTTCTGGACCGACGGCGCCGACGCGAACGGCGACAACGTGCGCGTCCCGGCGTCCTGGGTGATCCAGTACTGGGACGCCGACGCGGGAGCGTTCGTCGACGTGCCGAACCCGAGCGGCTACCCGACCGAGCGGCTCGCGCTCAACGAGACGACGTTCGACGCGGTCACGACGACACGCCTGCGCGCCACGTTCCAGGCCCTGCGCGGCGCCACCGTGAGCACCTGGTCCGCGGTCGGCGTCTCCGAGTGGGAGGTCTGGGGCACGGGCGGCGTCGCCGAGCCCGAGCCCGTCGACCCCCACGGGCCGATCGACCTCACGCCCGTCCACGTGCCGACCGACGTGGGCGTCCTGCCGGCCCTGCCCGCCGAGATCGACGCCGTCTTCACGGACGGCCGGGTCGAGACCGTGCCGGTGGACTGGGAGGAGGTCGCGGCCTCCGACGTGGCCGAGCCCGGGTCGTTCGACGTCACGGGCACGTCGTCCGAGCTCGTCGAGCCGGTGAGCGGCACGGTCTGGGTGCGCGACGGCGACCCGGGCGAGATCACGGCCGTCGACACCGTGAGCGTCGTGACGCTCGCCGGCGCCGCGCCGCGACTCCCCGCGACCGTCACGGCCGCGTACGAGGACGCGTCGAAGGACAGCCGCGTCCCGGTGACGTGGGACGCGGTCGACCCGGCGGAGTACGCCGAGCCCGACGGCTTCTTCTTCGTCGCCGGCGACGTCGAGGGGACGGAGGTCCCGGCCGAGGCCGTCGTGTTCGTCGTCGCGCCGGACACGGGCGAGGACACGACGCCGCCCACGGTGACCGTCCTCGCCCAACCCGGCCCGGCGACGTCGGGCTGGTACGTGCAGCACCCGACCGTCTCGGTCGTGGCGTCCGACAACCGCGACCCCGCCCCGGCGGTCGAGGTCTCGCTCGACGGCGGCCCCTGGGCCCCGTACGCGGGCCCGTTCGCGGTCGACGAGGACGGCGTGCGTACCGTCGAGGTGCGCGCCACGGACGAGGCCGGGAACGTCGGCACCGGGTCGCGCGAGCTGCGCGTCGACACGGTCGCGCCCGTGACCGTCGCGACGCTGCGTGAGATCGGCAGCAGCGTCGAGATCACGCTCCGGGCCACGGACGCGGGCTCCGGTGTGGACAAGGTCCAGTGGGAGGGCCCCGGCACGTTCTGGGGCACCTACACCGAGCCGTTCACGCGCGCCCTCACCGACGAGCCCCAGGTCATCGAGTTCGCGGCGACCGACGCCGCCGGGAACGAGGAGGCGCGGCAGCAGGTCGTGCTGCCCGCGCTCGGCGCGGGGCCGGCGCTCGCGGTCGACGTCGAGGTGTCGCCGCGGTGCCTGGCCGGCACGGCGTACGTGGCCGTGCGCGCGACGAACGGCGAGGACGTCCCGGTCGCGGTGACGCTCTCGACGCCGTTCGGCCAGAAGGCGTTCGCGGACGTGACGCCCGGCAGGAGCGCGTACCAGTCGTTCGCGGCGCGTGCGTCGGCGGTCCCGGCGGGGTCCGCGACGGTCACGGCGACGACCGTGCTCGACGGCGAGGAGGTGACCGCGAGCGTCGACGCCCCGTACGACGCGCTCGACTGCGGCTGACGTCCCCGCCCGGCACCCCGGGCGGCCTTCGACCCCCGGGCGGTGTGCCGGCGCCGCCCGGGTCCGGCTCGGCCCCCGTCGCTCCTCGCAGCGGCGGGGGCCGAGCGCTGCCCGGCGCCGGGGGCCGGGTCCGGACGAGCGGGTGAACATACCTGGACGCCTGTTCAGTTCGGGCGTCCAAGATGGCAAGATGATCGCGGCTGGACGCACGTCCAGTCGGGTTCGGGGGGACCCTGGCAGCGCCCGCCCCGGGCCGGACGAAGAGGTTCACCGCGTGACGACGACCACCCGCAGGCTGCTCGCCGCCCTCGCGATCGCCGGGTCTCTCGCCCTCCCCGCAGGTGCCGCCTCGGCCGCCCCCGCCGAGGCGCCCGACCCGTCCGACGGCGTCCGCGTGAGCGTCGAGATCGGCGAGCGCGAGACCTCCGCCCCGCCGGCCGTCGTCGTCGTCGGCCCGGTCGTCGTCGGGGGAGAGCTCGTCGTGCGCGGGTCCGGCCTCGCGCCGCGCACGTCGTACGCCGTCTGGCTCGAGAGCGACCCCGTGCTCCTCGGGACGGTCACCACCGACGCCGCGGGCGCGTTCGAGCTCGTGACGACCGTCCCGCTCGCGACCGTCCCCGGCGAGCACCACGTCCGGGTCGTCGTCCCCGGCGGCACCGACGTCGTGTCCGCGCCGTTCCTCGTGCTCGCCGCGCCGGGCGAGCCGCAGGAGCCGGGGACCGACCCGACCGCCGGCACGTCGGACGGGGGCGCGACGGGCGGCGGGACGACGGCGTCGCCGCGCCCGGGCGGCCTCGCCACGACCGGCACCGGCCTGGTGGCCGCGGCGGTGCTCGCCGGGCTCGCGGTCGCCGCGGGTGCGGTGCTGCGCCGACGCGCGGGCCGCGCGGGCGCCGCCTCCTGAGGCCCGTCCGCCGATCGGCACCCCGCGCCGAGATCGGCAGTTCGTGCCGAGCTCGGCAGGTGCAGCTGCCGAGCTCGACACGAACTGCCGACGTCACGGGCGGCGGGGATCAGGGGCGGGCGGCGAAGCGCTCCAGAAGGTCGGCGTGGCCGGAGACGATGAGGAGGTCGTTGGCGCTGACGCGGGTCTCGGGCGTGGCGTAGAGGAAGTCCTCACCGGGGGACTTCACGCCGATGACGGTGACGCCGTAGCGCTCGCGCAGCTTCGACTGGGCCAGGGTGAAGCCCTGGACCTCCTTCGGCGGGCGCATCTTGACGATGGTGAAGCCGTCCTCGACCTCGATGTAGTCGAGGAGCTTGCCGGACACGAGGTGGGCGACGCGCGAGCCCGCGTCGGCCTCGGGGAAGACGACGTGGTGGGCGCCGATGCGCTGGAGGATGCGCCCGTGCTCGGCGGAGACCGCCTTCGCCCAGATCTGCGGCGTCCCGAGGTCCACGAGGTTGCCCGTGATGAGCACGCTCGCCTCGAGCGACGTCCCGACGCCCACGACCGCGACGGGGAAGTCCCGTGCGCCGAGCTGCTCGAGCGCGACGGGGTTGGACGCGTCCGCCTCGACGAGGGGGAGCTGCCCGCTCCACTGGGCGACGAGGTCGGGGTCGCGCTCGACGGCGAGCACGTCCTGCCCGAGCCGGTCGAGCGTCGCCGCGATCGCCGTGCCGAAGCGGCCGAGCCCGATCACGAGGACGCCGGCGTCCTTGCGGGGCGCCTTCGCCTCGTCGCGGCGCGCGCGCTCGGCGCGGCCGCGCTCGGCGATGCGCCGCGCCACGGCGCCCGCGGGCGCGTCGTCCTTCCCGTCGGCGGCGCGGGAGAAGGGGTCGGTCACGGTGGGGCCTTTCGTCGGTCCGGAGGGTCGGCGGGTGCCCGACGGCGGTGCGCGCCGCGGGCGGGTCGCTCACCCGATGATGGGACGCTCCTCGGGGTAGCGCACGATGCGGCGGCGGTCGCGGAGCGCGAGCGCCGCGGCGAAGGTCATGGTCCCGGTGCGCCCGACGAACATGAGCGCGACGAGCACGTACTTGCCCGCGTCGGGGAGCCCGGGCGTGATGCCGGTGGTGAGGCCGACGGTCGCGAACGCGGAGATGGTCTCGAAGAGGATGACGTCGAGCGTCTCGCCGGTGATCTCGAGCAGCAGGAGGCTGGAGACGAGCACGGCGGTCGCGCCGACGAACGACACCGCGACGGCGAGGCGCAGCGTGTCGCGCGGGATGCGGCGGCCGAACGTCTCCATGTCGCGGTCGCCGCGGGCCTCGGACACGATCGCGATGAGCATGACGGCGAGGGTCGTGACCTTGATGCCGCCCGCGGTGGACGCGGAGCCGCCGCCGACGAACATGAGCGCGTCGGTGATGAGCCAGCTCGCCTCGTGCATTCCTCCCGTGTCGACGGTGGAGAACCCGCCGGAGCGCGGCATGACGCCTGCGAACAGGGACGCGAGCACCTTCTCGCCGAGCGCGAGCGGTCCGAGGGTGCGCTCGTTCGTCCACTCGAGGGCCGCGAAGAGGACCGTCCCGACGACGACGAGCACCGCGCTCGTGGAGAGCGTGAGCTTGGTGTGCAGGTTCCACTTGGCGGCGCGTCGGCGGTTGCGCATGACGTTGAGGATCACGGGGAACCCGAGGGACCCGATGAACACGCCGAGGATGATCGGCAGGCACAGCATCCAGTCGCCGACGTACGGCGCGAGGCCGTGCTCGGTCGGGATGAACCCCGCGTTGTTGAAGGCGGAGATGCCGTAGAAGATGCCGTGCCACGCGGCCTCGCCGAACGTCTCCTCGAGCACGACGAACCGCGGGAGCAGGAGCAGCGCGATGAGGAGCTCGAGGGACGTCGAGGTGATGATGACGACGCGCACGAGCGAGCCGACCTCGCCGAGCCGCGTCGTCTTCGTCTCGGACGCGGTGAGGAGCTTCTGCGTGAGGCCGATGCGCCGGGATACCGCCATGCCGAGGATCGACGCGAGCGTCATGACGCCGAGGCCGCCGATCTTGATGCCGAGCAGGATGACGACCTGCCCGTACGTGGACCAGTAGGTCCCGGTCGGGACGACGACGAGCCCCGTGACGCACACCGCGGACGTCGCGGTGAACAGCGCGTCGACGAACGGCGCGGCGCGCCCGCTCGCGGTGGCCCAGGGCGCCATGAGCAGCGCGGTGAAGACGGCGATGACCGCGGCGAACACGGTGACGGCGAGGCGGGCGGGCGACTGCCGGGCGAGGCGGTCGACGATCTCCCGCCCTCGGAACAGGCGCCCCGTCATGCTCGTCGGCATGGAGCCTCCCTCACCACTCGCGTCACTCTGCCACGGGCGGGGCGGCCCGTCATGTCGCCGCTCCGGCGCCGGGACATCATGCCCTCCCGGGCGGCTGCGCGGGGGACGCCGGTCCGCCCGACGGTCCGGCGGGGCGAGCGCGCGCCGTCGGGCGTTACCGTGAGCCATGCCCTCGACCGACTCGACGTCGTCGCCCGAGGCCGCCCGTGCGGCGGCCGCGGCACCCGGAGCCTGCGTCGTGTGGAGCCCGGAGCTCCTCGGGTACGACTTCGGTCCCGGCCACCCGATGGCGCCCGCGCGGCTCGACCTGACGATGGGGCTCGTGCGCGCGCTCGGTCTGCTCGACGACGGCCCCGGCGTGACGTTCGTGCACCCCGAGCCCGCGCCGGACGAGGTGCTGGAGCTCGTGCACGACCCGGAGTACGTCGCGGCGGTCCGTGCCGCGTCCGAGCACGGGACGACCGACCCGCACCGCGGGCTCGGCACGGAGGACGACCCGGTGTTCCCGGGCATGCACGAGGCCGCGGCCCGGATCGTCGCGGGCTCGTGGGCCGCGGCGGGCGAGATCGCCGCGGGCCGCGCGGCGCACGCCGTGAACGTCGCGGGCGGGATGCACCACGCGCGCGCGGGTGCGGCGTCGGGGTTCTGCGTCTACAACGACGCCTCCGTCGCGATCCGCCGCCTGCTCGACGAAGGCGTCGAGCGCGTCGCGTACGTGGACCTCGACGCGCACCACGGCGACGGTGTCGAGGAGGCGTTCTGGGACGACCCGCGCGTGCTCACGGTCTCCGTCCACCAGAGCGGCACGACGCTCTTCCCCGGGACGGGCTTCGCCACGGACGTCGGGGGGCCCCGGGCGCAGGGCACCGCCGTCAACGTCGCGCTGCCGCGCCGCACCGACGGCGCGCGGTGGCTGCGGGCGGTCGACGCCGTCGTGCCGGCGGTGCTGCGGACCTTCGGGCCCGACGTCCTCGTCACGCAGCACGGGTGCGACGCCCACGGCGAGGACCCGTTGTCCGACCTCGACGTCTCGGTCGACGCGCAGCGCACCGCCGCCGCGTGGGTGCACGACCTCGCGCACGAGCTCACGGGCGGGCGGTGGCTCGCGCTCGGCGGCGGCGGGTACGCGATCGCGCGGGTCGTGCCGCTCGTGTGGTCGGCCGTGGTGGGGGAGGTCGTGCACCGTCCTGTGACCGCGGGCGCGCCGCTGCCGCAGGAGTGGCGCGCGCGCGTCGCCGAGGTCGCCGGGTTCGACGCCCCGCGGGAGTTCGGCCCGCCCGTGGAGGTGCGGCGCTGGCGCAGCGGCTACGACCCGGACGACGAGGTCGACCGCGCCGTCGCCGCCACGCGCCGCGCCGTCTTCCCGCTCCTGGGCCTCGACCCGCACTTCGACTGAGCGGGCCCGACCGCGCGCCGTCGTGCGCCCGTCCGGTGCCCGGGTGCCCGTCCACGTACCGGGGCACGAGCGCGAGCAGGTAGGCTAGGGGGCGGATTTCTCTCGTGTTGGTCGGCTCGCGGCGCCCCAGTGGTCGCCGGGGCGCCCCGATCAACCGTGGACCACACGCGGCCGGTCGACCGGTCGCCGACCGACACGCCGTTCGAGCATTGCGAGGACCGTATGGGCTCCGTCATCAAGAAGCGCCGCAAGCGCATGGCCAAGAAGAAGCACCGCAAGCTGCTTCGCAAGACGCGTCACCAGCGTCGCAACAAGAAGTGACGTCGCGCGCGTCCTGACGCGCCGACCCGTCGTCGAGCCCGGCCCCTCCCGAGGGACCGGGCTCGACGCGTCTGCGCCCGCGGTGCGGCGCCGCCACCGCCCCGCCGACCCGCAGCCCCAGGGCGTCAGAGGCGGGCGATGCGGCGGTCGACGGCGCGGCGCACGGAGCGCAGGACGAGCGCGGCGGCCCACGCGGCGCCGGCCCAGCTCGCGGTGCGCACGCTGCTGCGCGCGACGCGGCGGCGCCGGCCGCGGAACTCGCGGATCGGCCACCCGACGTCCTGGGCGTGGCGGCGCAGGCGCGCGTCGGGGTTGATGGGGCACGGGTGCCCGACGGCCTCCATCATGGCGACGTCGTTGAGCGAGTCGCCGTAGGCGTAGGACGCGGCCAGGTCGATGTCCTCGCGCTCGGCGAGGGCGCGCACGCCGGCGGCCTTGGCGCGGCCGTGCATCATGTCGCCCACGAGCCGGCCGGTGTAGAAGCCGTCCTCGTGCTCCGCGACGGTGCCGAGGGCGCCGGTCGTGCCGAGACGGCGGGCGATGAGCTCGCCGATCTCGACGGGCGTCGCCGAGACGAGCCACACCTGGTGCCCCGCCGCGAGGTGCTCGTCGAGCAGGCGCCGCGTGCCGGGGTAGATGCGCAGCGACAGGACGGTGTCGTACACCTCCTCGCCGATCGCGGTGACCTCCGCGACGGAGCGCCCGGCGATGAGCGCGAGCGCGCGCGACCGGATGCGGTCGATCTGCTGCTTGTTCTCGCCGAAGAGGAGGTAGCGCGCCTGGTGCACCGCGAAGCGCACGATGTCGAGCGTGGAGAAGAACTCGCGCTGGTAGAGGGCGCGTGCGAGGTGGAACGACGAGGCGCCGCGGATGATCGTGTTGTCGACGTCGAAGAACGCGGCGACGCGGTGCGGGGGCGGTGGGGCGGGGCGTCCGGCGCCGGGCGCGTCCTCGCCGGTCGACCCGGGGGGCAGGTCAGGGCCCGGGCCGGAAGACGTCGCCATGCGTCTACTCTAGGCGGTCGCGCCCGCGGCTCCTCGTACGCTGGGGGCGTGAGCACGCCCGACGCCCCGACCCCTCCCGTCCTGCTGTACGGCCGCGCGGGGTGCCACCTGTGCGACGACGCGCGCGCCGTCGTCGAGGCGGTGTGCGCCGAGGCGGGGGTCGCGTGGGCGGAGGTCGACGTCGACGCCCCGGACGCGGACCCGGCGCTGCGCGAGCAGTACGGCGAGTACGTCCCGGTCGTCACGGTCGGGGGCGTGCAGCAGGGCTTCTGGCGGGTCGACGCCCGGCGGCTCGCGCGCGCGGTCGCCAGGATTTCGGCCGCGCGCACGGACCTGGGATGATTCCCCCGGAAGAGCGCGACCGTCGACGAGGACGGTCCCAGTGACGGCGAGGTGACGGGTGGCTGAGCAGGTAGTCGGTGAGGTGACGGCGCCGGGGATCCCGAGCGCGACGGTGGCGCGGCTCCCCTCCTACCTGCGGGCGTTGCGCGATCTCGTGTCGCGCGGGGTGGCGACGACGTCGTCGGTGGAGCTCGCGGAGCTCTCCGGCGTCGGGCCCGCGCAGCTGCGCAAGGACCTGTCGTTCCTCGGCTCGTTCGGGACGCGCGGCGTCGGGTACGACGTCGACTCGCTCGCGCAGTACATCACCGAGGCCCTCGGCCTCGTCGATGAGCACCGCATCGCGATCATCGGGATCGGCAACCTCGGGCACGCGCTCGCCAACTACTCGGGCTACGAGCAGCGCGGCTTCCACGTCGCGGCGCTCCTGGACGCGTCGCCGGACGTGGTGGGCACGCGCGCGGCGGGCCTCGTCGTGGAGCACGTCGACGCGCTCGAGGAGGTCGTCGAGCGCGAGAAGGTGTCGATCGTCGTGCTCGCGACGCCCGCGGCCCACGCGCAGGCGGTGGCGGACCGGGTCGTCGCGGCGGGCGTGCGCGAGATCCTCAACTTCGCGCCGCGCGCGCTGCAGGTGCCCCCGGACGTCGACGTGCGCGGGGTCGACGTCGGCAGCGAGCTGCAGATCCTCGCGTTCCACTCGCAGGCGCGCGCCCTCGCGGAGTCGCAGGGGCGCTGAGCCGACGGGCCGCGGCGCCCGTCCGGGACCCCGGGGGGCCCGCCGGAGGACGACGACGGGGCCGCGTGCTCGCGCACGCGACCCCGTCGCCCGGCGCCCTGCCGGGAGCGCCCTTCCCGGGAGGCCCCGGGACGTCGTCAGGCCTGCTTGATGGCCGAGACGTCGAGCGAGATCTTGATCTTGTCGCCCACGAGGACGCCGCCGGTCTCGAGCGCGGCGTTCCACGTGAGGCCGAACTCCTTGCGCGAGATCTCGGTGGTGGCCTCGAACCCGGCGCGCGAGTTGCCGAACGGGTCGGTCGCGGTGCCCGCGAACTCGGTCTCGAGCTCGACCGGCTTGGTCACGCCGTTGATGGTGAGGTCGCCCGCCACGACGTAGTCGTCGCCGTCGCCGGTGATGCGCGTCGACGTGAAGGTCCACGTCGGCTTGTTCTCGGCGTCCCAGAAGTCCGCGCTGCGCAGGTGGTTGTCGCGGTTCTCGTCGCCCGTGCTCACGGACGCGGCGTCGAGCTCGGCGGTCACGGCGGTCGTCTCGAGGTCGTCGCCCACGGTGATGGTGCCGGCCGTGATGGCGAGCGTGCCGCGCACCTTGGAGATGCCGGCGTGGCGGACGGTGAAGGCCGCCTGCGAGTGGGACGAGTCGAGGGCGTAGGTGCCGGAGGTGAGCCCGGTGGGCAGCGACGAGGCCATGGATGCTCCTGTGAGGGTCGTGGTCCGCGGACCGACTTGGTTGAAGGTTCAACTTCGTACGGAGCGTATCAACAGCGACGGTCGATCCGTCTATTCCCGGTGGGGTGGAACAATGTGGGACGACGCCCCGCACCTGACCGCGCCCCTCCGCACACCGCACGAGGACCCATGACGAGCAACGACGTCGACAACCCCCCGATGACGTCCGCACCCCGCACCGCCTCCGCGACCGACGAGCCCCGCTGGCTCGACGCCGAGCAGCAGCGGCTCTGGCGCGCCTACCTCGACGGGACGGTGCGCTTCATCGAAGCCGTGGGCCGCGACCACGAGGAACGCTCCGACGTCTCCCTCAACGAGTACGAGCTGCTCGTGCGGCTCTCGGAGAGCCCGGACCACACGCTGCGCATGTCGGCGCTCGCGGACGGTCTCGCGCGCTCGCGCAGCCGCGTCACGCACACGGTCGCGCGCATGGAGGCGCGCGGCCTCGTGCGCCGCTCGGCGAGCACGGGCGACCGGCGCGGCGTCAACTGCGCGATGACGAGCGAGGGCTACCGCGTGCTCGTCGCGTCCGCGCCCGCGCACGTCGCGGCCGTGCGGCGGTACATGGTCGACGTCCTCACCCCCGAGCAGTTCCGCGCGCTCGGCGAGGCGATGGCCGCCGTTGCCGCCGCGTGCAAGGCGGAACGCACCTCCTGACGTCGCGCGTCACCCGGGCACGGTGCCACCCGGCCCGCGGAGTGCGGGACACTGGTGCGCATGGTCTCCACCATCGTCCACCTCCTGCGCCACGGCGAGGTCCACAACCCCGACGGCGTCCTGTACGGCCGCATCCCCGGCTACCACCTGTCCGAGCGCGGCCACGAGATGGCCCGCCGCGTCGCCGCGCACCTCGCGGGCGAGCCCCGCCCCGACGGGACGTCGCGGCCGCGGGCCGACCTCGCCGTCGTCGTCGCGTCCCCCCTGCAGCGTGCGCAGGAGACGGCGACGCCCGCCGCGGAGACGTTCGGTCTCGAGCTCGGCACCGACGACCGACTCATCGAGGCCGCGAACCACTTCGAGGGCATGACGTTCGGCGTCGGCGACGGCTCGCTGCGGCACCCGCAGCACTGGCGCCACCTGTGGAACCCGTTCCGCCCGTCGTGGGGCGAGCCGTACGTCGAGCAGGTCGCGCGCATGCGGGCCGCCGTCGCCGACGCGCGGGACAAGGCCGCGGGGCGCGAGGCGCTGCTCGTCAGCCACCAGCTCCCCGTCTGGCTCACGCGCCTCAGCTACGAGAACCGCCGCCTGTGGCACGACCCTCGCAAGCGCGAGTGCTCGCTCGCGTCGCTCACGTCGCTGCACTTCGAGGACGACCGCCTCGTCGCGCTGCACTACACCGAGCCGGTCGCCGACCTCCTGCCGGGCGCCGCGCAGGTCGCGGGGGCGTGACGTCGGTCATGGTGCGCGCGGTCGTGGGGGTGGCGGCGCCCGAAGCGTCCCGTTCGGGCGTGGCGCAGGTCACGTCTCCCAGGTGGCGCCCAGGAACCGCGGGCAGGGTGCTCCCTGTGATGCCGCTGTGACCGCACCCTCGCGCGCGCGCGACGCGCACGCCCTCCCCGTCGCGACCGGCCCGGCGCCGGCCCCGCG
>NZ_JAAFAN010000030.1:0-48563 GCF_010287905.1 Cellulosimicrobium composti | reverse complement strand
GTACCCGGCCGCTCGACGGCCGCACCGCGGAGGGGGGGGGGCCCGGCGCCCCCCCCCGCGGGGGGCCGGGGGGGGGGGGCGGCGCCCCCGGGGGGGGGGCCGGGGGGGGGGGGGTGGGGGGGGGGCCCGGGGGGCCCCCCCCGGGGCCCCGCCCGCGCGTCATGACACCCGACCTCAGGAGAAGCATGTCGTCCTCGACCGTCACCCTCCCCTCGCTCGCCGACGTCGGCGCCCTCGCCCTCGACGTGGACGGGACGCTCGCCGGCGCCGACCACGCCGTCTCGCCGCGCACCGCGGCCGCGGTCGCCCGCGTCCGCGACGCCGGCGTCCCCGTCCTGCTCGTCACCGGGAGGTCACGGGCCAACACCCTCGCTCTCGCGGGCTCGATCGGGCTCGACCTGCCCGTGGTCTGCTGCAACGGGGCCGTCGTGGTCGACCCGCGCACGGACGAGGACCTGCGCGTCGAGACCCTGGCCCCGGAGGAGGTCCGGACGATGGCCGAGCTCGCGGACGAGCTCGGCCTCACCTGCACGTGGTGGACGTCGCGCGACATCTTCATCTCCGAGCCGGGCTTCGGTCGCGACCTCCTCATGGCGCTCAACGAGCAGGACGTGCGCGTCGCCGACCTCCGGGACACCGACCCGCGCTCGATCGTCAAGATCATGGTCGTCGGCCGCGGGGACCGTCTGGACGAGGTCGCCCCCACGGTCTCGCGCGTCCCCCGGATCGCCCGTGCGATGGACGAGTTCTTCGAGCTCTCGCCCGAGCGGGGCGCGAAGTGGGAGGGCCTGTCCTTCGTGCTGGACCGCCTCGGCGTGACCGCGGACCGCACGCTCGGGTTCGGCGACGGCGGCAACGACGTACCGTGGCTGTCCCGCATCGGCTACGGGTTCGCGATGGGCAACGCGCGCCCCGAGGTCAAGGCCGTCACGCTCGCGAGCATCGGCCACCACGCCGAGGACGGGCTGGCCGCCTTCCTCGAGCACGCCCTCGACCACCTGGGCCTCGGCGCCCCCCGGACCGGAGACCTCGCATGACGACCGCTTCCCTCTTCCGCCTCCCCGAGGACGTCCGCGGCGACGACTACGTGCTCGCGACGTACCACCTGCGACTGCCCGCGGGCACCGACGTCATGGCCAGGGCCACGACGTTCGCCGTCGGGCAGACGACCGGCACCTGGGTCGAGGTGCCGGGCCTGACGCCCGAGCTGCGCGCGCGGCACGAGGGACGCGTCGTGCGCGTCCTCGAGGCACCGCCCGTCGAGGTCGGGGGCGACGACGACGAGGTGCACGACTTCCTCGTCCAGATCGCCGTCCCGACGGTCAACGTGGGGCCGCAGCTCCCGATGCTGCTCACGACGCTGCTCGGCAACGACGCGTCGACGTCCGTGCAGGCGAAGCTCGTCGACCTCGAGCTCCCGGACGCCTACGCGCGCGATCTCGGCGGACCCCGGTTCGGGGTCGCCGGCGTGCGCGAGCTCGTCGGGGTCACGGACCGGCCGCTCGTGCTCAACATGATCAAGCCGTGCACCGGGCTGAGCCCGCAGGAGGGCGCGCGGATCTTCAAGGAGACCGCGCTCGGGGGCGTGGACCTCGTGAAGGACGACGAGCTGCTCGGCGACACGTCGTTCTCGCCCGTCGTCGAGCGCGTGCGCGAGTTCGGTCGCGCCGCGCGCGAGGTGCTCGAGGAGACGGGCAAGGACGTGGTCTACGTCCCGAACGTCACCGACCGGCCCGACCGCATGCTCGACACCGCGCGCCGGGCCGTCGACGCGGGGGCCCGCGCGCTCATGATCACCTACGCGACCGTCGGGTACGGCGGCCTGCAGGCGCTGCGCGACGCGGTGGACGTCCCCGTGCTCGGCCACTTCGCCGGCACCGGCCCGTACTTCGAGGGACCCGCCTCCGGGATGAGCGCCCCGATCGCCGCCGGCATGCTCCCGCGACTCGCGGGGGCGGACCTCGTGCTCACGACGACCCCGTACGGGGGCTACCCGGTCCGCCGCCTGCCGTACCTGCGCACGCTGCAGCAGCTCGCGCTGCCGCGCCCGCACGTCGCCCCCGCGCTGCCCGTGATCGGCGGCGGGGTGCACCCCGGCGTGGTCGCGCGGTACGTGCGGGACGCGGGCACCGACGTGGTCCTCGGCGCGGGAGGCGCGATCCAGGGGCACCCGCAGGGGCCCGCCGCGGGCGTGCGCGCCATGCGCCAGGCGATCGACGCCGCGGTCGCCGGCCGCGACGTGCGCGACGCGGCGCGCGAGCACCCCGAGCTCGCCGCGGCGCTGGAGCGCTTCGGCGTGCTGGACTGACGCGTCGACGCACGACGAGAGGGGCGGGTGGTCGTCACCACCCGCCCCTCTCTCGCGTGCGGGTCAGGCGGCGAGCATCGCCTCGGTGCGCCGGCCCGCCGCGTGCAGGAGGTCCCACGTGGCGGCGACGTGCTCGCGGATCTGGCGGTAGACGCCGAAGTACTCGTCGTACACGCGCGTCGCGTGCGCCGACGGCTCGTACGAGCGCTCCACGTCGACCGTCGCCGCGACGGCCTCGTCGAGGGTCGACCACGCCCCCACGCCGACCCCGGCGACGAGCGCGGCGCCCTTCGCGCCGAACTCGCTGCCCGCCGGGACGACGACGCGGCGGCCGAGGACGTCGGCGAACACCTGGCTCCACACGGGGCTCGACGCGCCGCCGCCCGCGAGGCGCACCGTGCCCACCTCCGTGGGGATGGAGTCCAGGCAGTCGCGGATCCCGTAGGCGACGCCCTCGTACACCGCGCGCAGCATGTGGTCGCGCGAGTGCCCGGCGGTGAGCCCGCTGAACGACCCGCGCGCGCTGGGCTTGACGAAGGGCGCGCGCTCGCCGCCGGGCGCGGTGTACCCGTGGAAGACGACGCCGCCCGCGCCCGGCGGGACGCTCGCGACGGTCGCGTCGAGGTGCTCGAAGAGCGACACCGCGCGGGCCCGCGCGTCCTCGTGGAACCCGTGGCCGAGCTCGCGCAGGAACCAGTCGACGTTCGGCGTGCACGAGTTCATGCCCATCGCTCGGACCCACGTGTCCGGGCCGTGCGGGATGACCCACCCGACGTCGGCCGGTGCGAAGCCGGCCGAGAGGTCGTCGGTCGCGACGGTGACGATCCCGGCGGTGCCGATGACCGCCATGCAGTCCCCCGGGGCGATGACGCCGACGCCGAGGGACGACGCGGCGATGTCGACCTGCCCCTTGACGACGGGCGTCCCGGCCCGCAGGCCCGTGAGCGCGGCAGCCTCGGGGGTCACGGTGCCGCACACGTCGGTCGGCGCGAGGAGGCGCGGCAGCACGTGGCGCGCCGCACCGAGACCCCACGCGTCGAGCACCTCGTCCGACCACGTGCGCGAGCGCACGTCGATGCCCGCGAGGCTCGCGTCCGACGGGTCGCCCGAGAGCTCGCCGGTGAGACGGTACTCGACCCAGTCCTTGCACCACAGCGCGGTGACCCCCTCGCGCAGCGACTCCGGCTCGTTCTCCAGGCGCCAGCGCAGGAGGGCGCTCGTCGTCCCCGCGTACGGCCCGGTGCCCGAGACGGGGAACTGCCGGCTCACCGTGCCGTCGGCGTACCACGCGTCGATGAGCTCGCCCGCGCGGCCGTCGGTCCACAGGTAGGCGGGGCCGACCGGCCTGCCGTCGGGCCCGACGAGCCAGCTGCCGTCGCCCTGGCCCGTGGCACCGACCGCGAGGATCTCCTCCGGGGCGACGCCCGCCGCGGCGACCGCCTCCCGGATCGCCTCGTGCGCCGCGGTCCAGACCTGCTCCATGTCCTCCTCGGCCAGGTGCGGGGCCGGGTTGGTGACCGGGACGCTGCGCCCGGCGCGGGTCAGCTCCGTCCCGTCGAGGTCGAAGACGGCCGCCTTGACGACCGACGTGCCGGCGTCGATGCCGACGAGGTACCTGCTCATGCGTCGTGCTCCTCTTCGTCGAGGTGAGGCGCGCGTGCTGCGCCGCCCGTACTGCCCTAGACATACACGGTCTGGCATACTCCTGTCTATACATGCAAAGAGAGGCAAGGAGGCCTTGTGCGCGCCCTCGTGAAGCACTCGCCCGGTCCCGGCAACGTCGCGCTGCTCGACGTCCCCGCCCCGGTCCCCCATGACGACCAGGTGCTCGTCGACGTCGCCGCGTGCGCGATCTGCGGCACCGACCGCTCCGCCGTCGAGTCCGGCCAGGGCTTCGACGGCCGCCGCGTCCTCGGCCACGAGGTCGCCGGCGTCGTGCGGTGGGTCGGCCCGGCTGCCGACCGCCCCGACCTGCGGCCCGGGGACCGCGTGTGCGTCGAGACCGACGCCTCGCTGTGCCTGCGGTGCGCCTACTGCCGCACCGAGCAGTACAACCGCTGCCCCCACCGCACCGGCATCGGCACCACCACCGACGGCGGCCTCGCCGACCAGCTCGCCGTCCCCGGGCGCGCCGTGCACCGCCTGCCCGACGACGTCACGCTCCTGGAGGGCGCGCTCGTCGAGCCGCTCGCCGTCGCCGTGCACGCCGTCGTCGAGCGCAGCCCGGCGCTCGCCGGCGAGGTGGTCGTCGTCACCGGGCCCGGCGCCGTGGGGCTCCTCGTCGCCCAGGTCGCCGTCGCGTGCGGCGCGACCGTCGTGCTCGTCGGGCGCTCGCGGCACGCCGCGCGCCTCGCGACCGCCCGCGACCTCGGCGTGCAGCACGTCGTGGACGCCGACGCCGAGGACGTCGGCGAGGTCGTCGGCCGCCTCACCGACGGGTACGGCGCCCACTCGCTGTTCGAGTGCTCGGGCTCGACCGCCGTCCTCGCCGACGGTCTCACGCACCTGCGCAAGGGCGGGCGGGCCGTGCTCGTCGCCTTCTACCACGAGCGCCCGTCGACGGACCTCGACCTCGTCGTCAACCGCGAGCTCGAGGTCGTCGGCTCGCGCGGCAAGCGGCCGTCGTCGTTCCGCACCGCGATCCGGCTCCTCGGGTCCGGCCACGTGCGGCTCGGCCCCGTCATCGGCGCCGTCGTCCCGCTCGACCGCTGGGAGGAGGCCGTCGAGCGCATGACGCGCGGAGAGAAGGTCGTCGTGCAGGTGGCCGCCGACCTCGACGCCCCCGCAGCATGACGGAGCCCGCGCGCGCCGGGGCGGCGCGCGCGGGCTCTCCCCCGCCGGAGCGGGTCAGGCGTTGGTGACGAGGCCGAGGTCGGCGACGCTCGGCAGGCCGTCGTGCGCCGGCACGACGCGCACCGTGTACCCGAACGGCCCGGACGCGTCGAGCACGACCTCGCCGGCGAACGCGTGCCGCCCCGCCTCGTACGACTCCGCGAGCGCGAGCGGCTCGGCCGTGAACTCCTCGATGACGTCGGCCTCGCTGACGCGCCCGTGCACGACCTGCACCTGCACGTCCTCGGGGCGCAGGTCGCCCAGCGACACGTAGGCGCGCACCGTCAGGCGGTCGCCCACCTGGGGCACCTCGCCGATGCCCGACGAGTCGACGTGGTCGACGCGCACGCGCGACCAGCCCTGGCGCACGTCGTGCTTCCACCGGGCGAGCTCGCGCGCCGGCGCGAGCCCGTCCTCGGCGAGCGCGCGCCCGGCCGCGGCGGCCGGGGCGTACAGGCGCGTGACGTACTCGCCCACCATGCGCGTCGCCTGCACCTTGGGGCCGAGCGTCGCGAGCGTGTGCCGCACCATCTCGAGCCACCGGCCGGGCACGCCGTCGGCGTCGCGGTCGTAGAAGCGCGGCGCGACCTGCTGCTCGACGAGGTCGTAGAGCGCGGCGGCCTCGAGGTCGTCGCGGCGGTCGGGGTCCTCGACGCCGTCGGCGGTCGGGATGGCCCAGCCGTTCTCGCCGTCGTACCACTCGTCCCACCACCCGTCGAGGATCGACAGGTTGAGCCCGCCGTTGAGCGCGGACTTCATGCCCGACGTCCCGGACGCCTCGAGCGGGCGCAGCGGGTTGTTGAGCCAGACGTCGCAGCCCGGGTAGAGCGACTGGGCCATCGCGATGTCGTAGTTCGGCAGGAACACGATCCGGTGCCGCACGGCGGGGTCGTCGGTGAAGCGCACGAGCTGCTGGATGAGGCGCTTGCCCTGGTCGTCCGCGGGGTGCGACTTGCCCGCGACGACGAGCTGGACCGGGCGCTCGGGATGCAGCAGGAGGGCCTTGAGCCGCTCCGGGTCGCGCAGCATGAGCGTGAGCCGCTTGTACGTGGGCACGCGGCGCGCGAACCCGATGGTGAGCACGTCGGGCGAGAGCACGTCGTCGACCCAGCCGAGCTCGGCCGGGGTCGCGCCCCGGTCGCGCCAGGACCGGCGCACGCGGCGGCGCGCCTCGTCGACGAGCCGGCCACGCATCTCGCGGCGGATCGCCCAGAGCTCGCCGTCGCTCACGGCACCGTCCCCGTCGCCGCGCAGCCAGCGCGACGACGCGTCGTCGGCCGTGAGCTCGTCGAGCCCGAGCCGCTCGGCCTGCAGGGCCGCGAGCGCCGGGTCGACCCACGTGGGCGAGTGCACGCCGTTCGTCACGGACGTGATGGGGACCTCGCGCGCGTCGAAGCCCGGCCACAGCCCCTCGAACATGCCGCGCGACACCTCGCCGTGCAGGAGCGAGACGCCGTTCGCGCGCCCGCCGAGGCGCAGGCCCATGACGGCCATGTTGAACACCGTCGGGTCGCCGCCGTCGTAGTCCTCCGCGCCGAGGGCGAGGACGCGCTCGACGGGCAGGCCGTCGACGGCCATGTCGCCGCCGAAGTACTGCGCGACGAGGTCGCGGGCGAACCGGTCGATGCCGGCGGGCACGGGCGTGTGCGTCGTGAACACGGTCGCGGCGCGCACGGCCTCGAGCGCCTCGTCGAACGTCAGGCCGCGCTCGACGAGCTCGCGGATGCGCTCGACGCCGAGGAAGCCCGCGTGCCCCTCGTTGGTGTGGTAGACCTCCGGCTCCGGAGCGCCGGTGAGGCGCGACCACAGGCGCAGCGCGCGCACGCCGCCCACGCCGAGCAGGAGCTCCTGCTGGAGCCGGTGCTCGCCGCCGCCGCCGTAGAGGCGGTCGGTGACCTTGCGGGCGGCCTCGTCGTTGCCCGGCACGTTCGAGTCGAGCAGCAGCAGGGGCACGCGCCCGACGGCGGCCACCCACACGTGCGCGTGCAGAGCGCGGCCGCCCGGGAGGTCGAGCGAGACGCGCGCGGGCGTGCCGTCGTCGTCGCGCAGGAGCGTCAGGGGCAGGCCGTCGGGGTCGAGCAGCGGGTAGGTCTCGACCTGCCAGCCGTCGCGCGTGAGGGACTGCTTGAAGTACCCGGCGCCGTAGAGGAGCCCGACGCCGACGATCGGTACGCCGAGGTCGCTCGCGCTCTTGAGGTGGTCGCCGGCGAGGATGCCGAGGCCGCCCGAGTACTGCGGCAGGACCGACGTGATCCCGAACTCCGGGGAGAAGTACGCGATCGCGGCCGGGAGCGAGCTCCCGCCGTCGGCCGACGCCTCGGCGACCCGCTGCTGGTACCACAGCGCGTCGTCGAGGTAGTGGCGCAGGTCGGCCGCCGCGGCGCGCACGCGCTCGACGAACGCCCCGTCGGCGGCGAGCTCCGCGAGGCGCTCGGGGCCGAGTGCGCCGAGGAGCGCGACGGGGTCGCCGTGCACGGACGCCCACGCCTCGGGGTCGATGCCGGCGAACAGGTCGCGCGTGGGGGCGTGCCAGGACCAGCGCAGGTTGTGGGCCAGCTCGTCCAGGTCACGCAGCTCGGCGGGCAGCAGGGTGCGGACGGTGAACCGTCGGATCGCTCTCACGGAGACGAGAGTACGCAGGCTCGCGCCGCAGCACACCCCGCGTGTCACAGCCGTGCAACGCTTGCACGACGTTTCACCCGGTGGTCCGACGGGCGGCGTCCCGTCCGCCCGACGCGCCGAGCCGCGCCCCGAGTGTCGACCCCCCGCGCCCCTCGCTACGTTGTGCGTGTGACGTCGACCTCTCCGGCCCCCGCGCCGCACCGCCCTCCCGCGCCCGCGCCCGCCGCCCCGATCGGCCGCATCCCCGTGCTGGAGGTGTCCCCCGTCGTCGAGGGCGGCCGCTGGCCCGCCAAGGCCGTCGTCGGCGAGATGGTCCCGGTCGAGGCGACCGTGTTCCGCGAGGGGCACGACGCCGTCGCCGCGACCGCCGTGCTGGTCGCGCCCGACGGCACCGAGCGCACCGCGCGCATGGTCGACGTCGCGCCCGGGCTGGACCGGTTCCGTGCCACGCTCCACCCCGACGTCGTCGGCGACTGGTCGCTGCGGGTCGAGGCCTGGAGCGACCCGTACGGCATGTGGGCGCACGACGCCACGGTGAAGATCGCGGCCGGCGTCGACGTCGACCTCATGCTCGCCGAGGGCGCGCGGCTCGTCGAGCGCGTCCTGTCCGACGCCGTCCCGCTCCCGGGCCGCGACGGGACGCCCGGCGCGCGCACGCCCGAGGACGAGCGCGTGCTCGCCGACGCGCTCGCCGCGCTCGCCGACGGGAGCCGCCCCGCCGAGGCACGGCTCGCGGCCGCGACGTCCCCCGAGGTGCGCGACGTCCTGGACCGCGCGCCCCTGCGCGACCACGTCACGGCGTCGGCCACGTACGCGCTGCGCGTCGAGCGCCCGCTCGCGCTCGCGGGCGCGGGGTACGAGATGTTCCCACGCTCCGAGGGCGCCCGGCGGCTCAAGGACGGGCGCTGGCGCTCGGGCACGTTCACCGCCGCGGCCCGCCGCCTGCCCGCCATCGCGGAGATGGGGTTCGACGTCGTCTACCTGACGCCCGTCCACCCCATCGGCACGACGCACCGCAAGGGCCGCAACAACTCGCTCACCGCCCTCCCGGGCGACCCCGGCAGCCCGTACGCGATCGGGTCGAAGGACGGCGGGCACGACGCGATCCACCCCGAGCTCGGCAGCGAGCGCACGTTCCGCGCGTTCGTCAAGGAGGCCCGGCGCAACGGGCTCGAGGTCGCGATCGACCTCGCGCTGCAGTGCTCGCCCGACCACCCGTGGGTGACCGAGCACCCGGAGTGGTTCACGACGCGCGTCGACGGGTCGATCGCGTACGCGGAGAACCCGCCCAAGAAGTACCAGGACATCTACCCGCTGAACTTCGACAACGACCCGGCGGGCATCTACGCGGAGGTCCTGCGCGTCGTGCGCGTGTGGATCGACCGCGGAGTCACCGCGTTCCGCGTCGACAACCCGCACACCAAGCCGCTCGACTTCTGGGAGTGGCTGCTCGCCGAGGTCCGCGCGACGAACCCCGAGGTCGTGTTCCTCTCCGAGGCGTTCACCAAGCCCGCGATGATGCACACGCTCGCGCGCATCGGGTTCCACCAGTCGTACACGTACTTCACGTGGCGCAACACGCGCGACGAGCTCGCGGAGTACCTCGCCGAGGTCTCGGGCGAGGCCGGCGCGTACATGCGCCCGAGCTTCTGGCCCACGACGCACGACATCCTGCCGCCCTACCTCCAGCACGGGGGCGTCGCGGGCTTCGCCGTGCGCGCGGTCCTCGCCGCGCTCGGCTCGCCCACGTGGGGGATCTACTCCGGGTACGAGCTCGTCGAGAACGTGCCGCGCCCGGGCGTCGAGGAGCAGATCGACAACGAGAAGTACGAGTACAAGCCGCGTGACTGGTCGCAGGCCCCCGAGATCGGCATCTCGACGCTCCTCACCCGGCTCAACGAGATCCGCCGCGACCACCCGGCGCTGCGCCAGCTGCGCAACCTCACGATCCACCCGACGACGAACGACCAGGTGCTCGCGTTCTCGCGGCACCTGCCCGCCGAGCACTCCCCGACGGGCGAGGCGGACACCGTCGTCGTGGTCGTCAACCTCGACCCCCACTCCCCGCAGGAGTCGAACGTGCACCTCGACCTCACCTCCCTGGGGCTGCCGCCGCTCGCGGACGGGCAGGACCCGTGGGCCCCCTCGTTCGTCGCCCACGACGAGCTGTCCGGCGAGAGCTACGGCTGGGGCCAGGACGTCTACGTCCGGCTCGAGCCGATGCGCCAGGTCGCGCACGTGGTCCACGTGAGGACGCCGTGACGTTCCCGCGCGACGCCCGCCCGGTCCCGGTCCCGATCGCGGCGCTCCCCCCGCGCCGCCAGCCCACCCCGCCCGTCGACGCGCGACCCGGCCTGTCCGACGACCCGGACTGGTACCGCACGGCCGTGTTCTACGAGGTCATCGTCCGGGCCTTCTCCGACTCCGACGGCAGCGGGACGGGCGACCTGCGCGGGCTCATCGACCGGCTCGACTACCTGCAGTGGCTCGGCATCGACGCGCTGTGGCTCCCGCCGTTCTACCCCTCCCCCCTGCGTGACGGCGGCTACGACGTCTCGGACTACACGGCCATCGCGCCGCAGTACGGCTCGACGACCGACTTCGCAGAGCTCGTGACGGAGGCGCACGCGCGCGGGATGCGCGTCGTCATCGACCTCGTCATGAACCACACGAGCGACCAGCACCCGTGGTTCCAGGCGTCGCGCGCCGACCCCGAGGGCCCGTACGGGGACTTCTACGTGTGGAGCGACGACGACACGCGCTACCAGGACGCGCGCATCATCTTCGTCGACACGGAGACGTCCAACTGGACGTTCGACCCCGTGCGCCGGCAGTTCTTCTGGCACCGCTTCTTCTCCCACCAGCCCGACCTCAACTTCGAGAACCCGCGCGTCGCCGACGCCATGCTCGACGTCGCGCGGTTCTGGCTGCAGATGGGCGTCGACGGGTTCCGGCTCGACGCCGTGCCGTACCTCTACGAGGCCGAGGGCACCAACTGCGAGAACCTGCCGCAGACGCACGAGTTCCTGCAGCGCGTGCGCCGCATGGTCGACACCGAGTTCCCGGGCCGGATCCTGCTCGCCGAGGCCAACCAGTGGCCGCGCGACGTCGTCGACTACTTCGGCACCGAGGACGACCCCGAGTGCCACATGTGCTTCCACTTCCCCGTGATGCCGCGCATCTTCTACGCGATCCGCGACCAGCGGGCGAACCAGATCCTCGAGATCCTCGCCGACACGCCCGACATCCCGCCCGGCGCGCAGTGGAGCACGTTCCTGCGCAACCACGACGAGCTGACGCTCGAGATGGTCTCGACCGAGGAGCGCGCGTCGATGTACGGGTGGTACGCGCCCGACCCCCGCATGCGCGCGAACGTCGGCATCCGCCGTCGGCTCGCCCCGCTGCTCGACAACTCGCGCAAGGAGGTCGAGCTCGCGCACGCCCTCCTGCTCTCGCTCCCGGGCAGCCCGTGCCTGTACTACGGCGACGAGATCGGGATGGGCGACAACATCTGGCTGCCCGACCGCGACGCCGTGCGCACGCCCATGCAGTGGACCCCCGACCGCAACGCCGGGTTCTCGACCGCCGACCCGGGCAAGGTGTACCTGCCGCTCGTCCAGTCGCTCGTGCACCACTACGGCTACGTCAACGTCGAGGCCCAGCTCGAGCAGTCGACGTCCCTGCTCCACTGGGTGCACGGGATGCTCAAGGTCCGGCGGCGCCACAAGGCGTTCGGCACCGGCGACTTCGTCGCGCTCGAGTGCGACAACGAGTCGATCCTCGCCTACCTGCGCCGCACGCCCGAGGAGACGGTCCTGTGCGTCGCGAACCTCTCCGCGACCGCGCGGTCGGCCGCGGTGCACCTGCCGGGGCACGCGGGCGCGACGCTCACCGACGTGTTCGGCGGCGCGCACTTCCCCGACGTCGGCGACGACGAGCGCGTCGTCATGACGTGGGGGTCGCGGGACTTCTACTGGCTGCTCGTGCACGACCCCGCCTGATCAGCGGGCGTCGTCCCTGCCCACGACGGCCTCCGTCCTCGTGACCACCGCGGCGCGCTCGCCGCACGCGTCGCACGTGAACCAGTGCACGACCGACACGCAGTGCCGCAGCGGCACCTGCTCCTGGGTCAGCGAGACGGCCCGGTGCGGACAGTCCATGGGTACCCCTCCTCGAGGCCGTGGGCGACGGGGACAGTGTGCCCGCCGCCGCCCACACCGCTTCGTGCGGCGGGCGCGGCGCGTGCGTGGTGCCATGAAGGCGACCTGACGGAGGAGGCACGCGTGACGGTACGGCGGACGGACCCGCCCTCGGCGGAGCTCACGGCGCTCCTGGACGCCTGGCTGCCCGCCCGGCGCTGGTACCCGGTCAAGGGCGTCACGGTGCGGCACGTGCCCTGGCTGTCGTTCGCGCTCGACGTCCCGGGAGCCGCGGGCTCCCGCTCGCCGGGCGGCGCGCGCGCCGGGGTCCGGGTCGAGCTGCACCTCCTGCGGCTCGTCGGCGACGACGTCGACCTCGTCGTGCAGGTCCCGCTCGTGCTCGAGCCCGCCGACCCGGCGCCCACCGGCGCGACGGCGCCCCCCGGGCCCGGCCCCGCCCCCGAGGGCGGCTCCCCCGGCCGCACGCCCGAGCCGATCGGCGTCCTCGACCCCGGCGACGGCACGCGCTGGGTCGTGCACGACGGCGCCGCGCACCCCGCGTGCTGGGCCGCCCTCCTCGCCGCGGCCGAGTGGGAGGACCGCAGCGCGGCCCCCGGCGCGGCGCTCGCCGACGACCCGGAGCTGCCGGACCTCGCCGACGGTCGTGCGCTGAGCGTCGAGCAGTCCAACAGCTCGGTGCTGCTCCCCCGGGTCGCGGGCGGGAGCATGCTCAAGGTGCTGCGCGCCATCGCGATCGGGCCCAACCCGGACCTCACGATCCCGCGCGCGCTCGCGGCGCAGGGCTGGACGGGCGTGCCGGCCCCGCTCGCGTGGCTCGAGGTGCGGTGGGACGCGGCGGACGACCCGACCGCCGGCGACCCGGCGCCGCCCGGCACCGGCCCGGGAGCGGGCCCGGACGCCCCGCGCTCCGCGCACCTCGCGATCCTCAGCGAGTTCGTCGAGGGCGCGCGCGACGGCTTCGACCTCGCGTGCGCGTACGCGGGGCAGAACGCGTCGTTCGCGGACCTCGCCGCGGACCTCGGCCGCGTCCTCGCCGACCTGCACGCCGCGCTCCGGCGCGCGTTCGACGTGGGCTCGCCCGTCGACGCGCGCTGGCTCGTCTCCGACCTGCGGCGCCGCGCGGACGAGGCCGTCGCGTCCTCGCGCGCGCTCGCGCGCCGCGCGGACGAGATCGCCGCGTTCTGGGACCGCACCGAGGCCCGGCTCGCCGGCGTCACGCGCGTGCCCGACGCGCTCCCCCGGCTCCAGACGGTGCACGGCGACCTGCACCTCGGCCAGGTGCTCCACGCCCGCCGGTTCGGGTGGAAGGTGCTCGACTTCGAGGGCGAGCCGCTGCGGCCCGTCGCCGAGCGCACCCGCCCCGACCTCGCGCTGCGCGACGTCGCAGGCATCGTGCGCTCGTTCGACTACGCCGCCGCCGTCGGGCGCGCGCCCGCCGCGTCGTGGGCCGTGCAGGCGCGCAGCGCGTTCCTCGACGCGTACGCGCGCGCCGACACCGCCGGGGTCGACCGCACGACGTCCGAGGCCCTCGTCCGCGCGCTCACGCTCGACAAGGCGCTCTACGAGGTCGTCTACGAGTCCCGCAACCGCCCCGACTGGGAGCCCATCCCCCTGACCGCCGTGGACCGCCTGCTCGCCGGGAACGCGTGACCCGGGCCGCGGCACCGCGGGGCGCGCCCGACCGGCGAGCCCGTCATGTGCGCGACACGGGGACGTGGAAAGGTTGGCCCATGACAGGGCCAGCCGACTCCGCCACCCCGCCACCCGTCGTCGTGCCGCCGGACGCGCTCGCCGCCGCGGCGGCGGGACGCACGTTCGACCCGCACGCCGTGCTGGGCCCCCACCTCGCGGACGACACCGCGGACGCCCGGGCCGTCGTCCGCGTCCTGCGCCCCCTCGCGGACGAGGTCGTCGTCGTCACGACCGACGGCGAGCACGCGGCCGCGCACGAGCAGGACGGCGTGTGGGCCGCCGTCGTGCCGGTGCACCGGGGCGAGGACGGGACGCGCCACGCGCCCGACTACCGGGTCCGCGCGCGCTACGGGCAGGAGACCACGACCGTCGACGACCCCTACCGGTTCCTGCCGACGCTCGGCGAGGTCGACCTGCACCTCGTGCGCGAGGGCCGGCACGAGGAGCTGTGGCGCGTGCTCGGCGCGAACGTGCGGACGTACCCGAGCGCGCTCGGCGACACCACGGGCACCGCGTTCGCGGTGTGGGCCCCGAACGCGCGCGCCGTCCGCGTCATCGGCGACTTCAACGGGTGGGGCCCCACCCACCCGATGCGCTCGCTCGGGTCGAGCGGCGTGTGGGAGCTGTTCGTGCCCGGCGTCGGGGCGGGCACGCGGTACAAGTACGAGATCCTCGGGCCCGACGGGTCGTGGCGGCAGAAGGCGGACCCGCTCGCCAAGGCCGCAGAGGTGCCGCCCGCGACGGCCAGCGTCGTCGTCGAGTCGCGGTTCACGTGGACGGACGACGCCTGGCTCGCCGATCGCGCGGCCCACGACCCGCACACGCGGCCCCTCAGCGTGTACGAGGTGCACCTCGGCTCGTGGCGACAGGGACTGTCGTACCGCGACCTCGCCGAGCAGCTCACGGAGTACGTCGTCGAGCAGGGGTTCACGCACGTCGAGCTCCTGCCCGTCGCGGAGCACCCGTTCGGCGGGTCGTGGGGCTACCAGGTGACCGGCTACTACGCCCCGACGTCGCGGTTCGGCCACCCCGACGACCTCCGGTACCTCGTCGACCGCCTGCACGCCGCGGGCGTCGGCGTCATCGTCGACTGGGTGCCCGCGCACTTCCCGCGCGACGAGTGGGCCCTCGCCCGGTTCGACGGCACGCCCTGCTACGAGCACGCGGACCCGCTGCGCGGCGAGCAGCCCGACTGGGGCACGTTCGTGTTCGACTTCGGCCGGAACGAGGTGCGCAACTTCCTCGTCGCGAACGCGACCTACTGGCTCGAGGAGTTCCACGTCGACGCGCTGCGCGTCGACGCGGTCGCGTCGATGCTCTACCTCGACTACTCGCGCGGGCCCGGGCAGTGGCACCCCAACGTGCACGGCGGGCGCGAGAACCTCGAGGCGATCGCGTTCCTCCAGGAGGCGAACGCCACCGCGTACCGGCGCACGCCCGGCGTCATGATGATCGCCGAGGAGTCCACGGCCTGGCCGGGCGTCACGCGCCCCACGTCGGCGGGCGGGCTCGGGTTCGGGCTCAAGTGGAACATGGGCTGGATGAACGACTCCCTGCGCTACGTCGCGGAGGAGCCCATCAACCGGCGCTACCACCACCACGAGATCACGTTCTCGATGGTGTACGCGTACTCCGAGCAGTTCGTGCTGCCCATCAGCCACGACGAGGTCGTGCACGGCAAGGGCTCGCTCTACGGCAAGATGCCCGGCGACGACTGGCAGAAGCGCGCCGGCGTGCGCGCGTTCCTCGCCTACCAGTGGGCCCACCCCGGCAAGCAGCTGCTCTTCATGGGCAGCGAGATCGGCCAGCACTCCGAGTGGAACGAGGGCCGCTCGCTCGACTGGGACGGCCTCGCGGCCGACCCCGGGCGGCAGGGCGTGCAGCGCGCCGTGCGCGACCTCAACGCCCTCTACCGCGCGACCCCGGCGCTGTGGGAGCTCGACCACGACCCCGCCGGGTTCGAGTGGCTCGACGCCGACGACGCCGACCACAACGTCCTCGCGTTCCTGCGCCGCAGCCGCGACGGCGGCGAGGTCGCGGTCGTCGTGAACTTCGCCGGGACGCCGCACGAGGGCTACCGCGTCGCGCTCCCGGCGGGCGGCGCGTGGCGCGAGGTGCTCAACACCGACGCCGAGGCCTACGGCGGCTCCGGGGTCGGCAACCTCGGGGAGGTCGAGGCCGAGCCCGTGCCGTGGAAGGGCCGCGCCTGGTCGGCGACCCTCCGGGTCCCCCCGCTCGGCGCGCTCTACCTCGTCCCGGCGCAGGCGCCGGGCGTCGCTCAGTAGAGGCTGATCGCGAGACGCTGGCGCGCCTTGGCGACGCGCGGGTCCGTCGTGCCGACGACCTCGAAGTAGTCGAGGAGGCGCACGCGCAGCTTCTCCTTCGCGTCCGCGTCCGCACCGGGCAGGAGGTCGAGCAGGCGCCCGAGCGCGTCGTCGACGTGCCCGCCGAGCAGGTCGAGGTCGGCGATCGCGAGCTGCGCGTCGACGTCGCCGGGCGCGTCGGCGGCGGCGGCGCGCACGGCCGCGAGGTCGGCGTCGCGCGTGCGCTGCAGGAGGCGGACCTGCGCGAGGCCCGCGACCGCGAGCGCGTCCCGCGGGTCCTGCTTGATCGCCTTCTCGTAGGCGGCGACGGCCGCGTCGAGGTCGTCGCGCTCGATCGCGTCGTACGCCTCCTGGTGCAGCGGCGGGAGCTCGGGCTCGGGCTCCGGCGGCGGCGCGGCGGCGGCCTCGGGCTCGCCGTCGCCCCCGCGGGCCGGGGCCCGGCCCGTGACGCCGTTCGCCTCCGCGGCCTGCAGGACCTGGTCGAGGACCGCGCGCACCTGCTCCGCGGGCGCCGCGCCCTGGAACAGCGGGACGGGCTGCCCCTGGAGCACGGCGACGACGGTCGGCACGCCCTGGACCTGGAACGCGGCCGCGATCTGCGGGTACGCCTGCGCGTCCACGCGCGCGAGGAGGAAGCGCCCGGCGTACTCGTCCGCGAGCGCGCCGAGCTCCGTGCCGAGCTGGGCGTTCGCCTGGTCCGTCGGGATCCAGAGCAGGACGACGACCGGGTACTGCGTCGAGTCCTGGACGAGCTGGCCGAACGACTCCTCGGTGACGTCGACGACGTACCCGCCCGCGGCGGGCGCGCCGCCCTCCTCACCGGGAGGCGGGGACTGCGGCCGGGTCAGCGCGGAGAGGTCGACCGCTCCGCGCACGTCGAACGCGGGCTGCTGAGTGGGTTCGCTCATGGTCGCAATCCTACGGAGCGTCAGGAGTTCGCGACCGACGTCGCGACGTGCTCGTTGCCCACGACGCGGATCTTCTCCTCCGACCCGGCCGGCGGCACGTAGAGCGCCACGACGTCGACGTACCCGACCTTGAGCACGTTCGTCGGCGTCTTGTCGCCGTAGAGCGCCTTGATGGTCTCCGTGTCCGGCGGGACCTGCGCGCCCTCCTCGGCGGTCATCGACTCCTGCGACGTCATCGCGCCCACGACGAGCGCGCCGCCGTCCGCGGTGCGCACGGCCCGGACCTGCTCGTCGGGGTTCGGCGTGAACGTCAGCGCGTACTTCCCGGCCGCCGGCTCGAGCGCCGTCGTCCAGGCCTGCGCGCGCTCGGCGAGCAGGGTGCGGAACGAGTCGTCCTCGAACGTCTCGGCGAACCCGGAGCCCGTCCCGAGGTTGAGCACGTCCGCGTACTGCGCGACGGCGTCCGTCGGCGTGACGAGGAGGCTCGAGTCGTCGGGCGCGACCGCCTCGCTCCCGATGCTCGGGTCGGCGAAGCTCGGCATCGTCACGCCGGGGAGCAGGCGCACCCACGCCCAGAGCCGGTAGTTCTGGCGCGCGGCGCCCTGCTCGAGGACCGACAGCCGCGGCGTCTGCAGGCTCTCGGGCTGGACGCTCACGGCGTACGACGTGCGCGGCCAGGTCTGGGTCGTCGGGATGACGACCTGCTGCGCCTCGGTCGGGAGCTCGGTCACGAGGTCGGCGTTGCCGCGCGCGGCGGCCACGGCGAGCTGGCTCGTCCGGATCGCGAGCGCGGGTCCCGTCACCCGGGCGTCGAGCCCCGCGGGGTCGTTCGTCTCGCTCGCCGCCGCGAGCGCCGACGCGACCGCGTCGAGGACGACGGTCTCCTGCGTCTCGGTGAGGACCGGCGGCGGCGGGTCCTGGGTGGGGTCGGGCTGCGGTGTCGGCAGGGGCGAGGAGCAGGCGGCGAGCAGGAGCGCGCCGACCAGGCCGCCGGACACCCCGGCGAGGTGACGGCGCGCGCGAGCCGTGCCGCGGGTGGTGCGGGTCATCGGGTGCTGTCCTTCGTCTCGTCCGGGTCGCCCTGCGGCTCGGCGGTCGTCCCCGCCGCGGTGCCGCCCGGCGTGAAGCCCCACGCACGGCGCCACGCGTCCGCGCGCGTGCTCGCGCTGTCCTGGGCCGTGGGGTGGCCGGCGGCCGCGTCGACGGTCGGCTGCGCCGCCGTCCGGGGGCGGCGCTCGCCACGCGCCACGATCGGGATCTGGCCCGTGAGCCACGCGCGGCGGGGCTTCTGCCCGCGGGCCTGCTGCTGCGCGAGCCGCTCGGCCTCCTCGCGCTCGCGGAGCTCGCGGCGCGTGAGCATCCGGACCTGCGCGGTGTCGGTCGGCGCCTCGGCGCCGTTCCCCTCGTCCTCGGCGGGCGCGGCAGCCGGTGCCACGACCGGGGTCGACGACGTCGCGGAGCCGCGGCCCGAGGCTGCGCGCCGCGAGGGGCGGAAGCTTGCCGCGCCGATGCCGAGGCCGAGCAGGAGGAGGACCACGCCGCCGACGACGCCGGGCCACAGGAACGGCGTCTCGACCTCGCGCGGCCAGGAGAGCTCGAGCGTCGGGGCGACCGCGTCCTCGCCCACGCCGGCCGCGAGGAGCTGCCAGCGACCGGGCTGGTCGGACCAGCGCAGACTCGCCGAGCCGGCGCCGCTGGACTCCTCGAACCACATGTCCGAGCCTGCGGGGTCGAGACCGACGACGGGCGCCTCGGCGGCCTCGCCCTCGGCGGGGGTCTCCCCGTCCGCGGGGGTCTCCCCGTCCGCAGGGGTCTCCCCGTCCGCGGGCGTCTCGCCCTCGGCGGGCTCCTCGCCCTCGGCCGGCTCCGCGGGAGCGGCCTCGACGGCGCGTGTCGCGAGCGCGTCCCAGTCGGCGAGGCCGGTGACCACGCCGTGCGCCTGCTCGCCGACCCAGCCCGTGACGTCCACCTCGCGCCCGATCGCGAGGGTGACCTGCTGCTCGCCGGGCGCCGTGGCACGGATCGTCACGTCCTCGGCGACGAGGTCGAGCACCCCGGGCTCGGTGACGAGCAGCGTGCCGTCCCCCGTGTACGCCGTCGTCGCCACGACCGTGTCGCTGTCACGCCACACCGTGGCGGACGCGACACCGAGGCCGATGGCGACGAGCCCTCCTACCACCAGGAGGGCAGCGATGATTCGTTGCAGCACCGAGCTTCCCTTCGTCGACCGACGTTCCAGGATAGGTGCGAAACCCCTCGTGGATCGACCGAGAGGGACCGGGCGCGGATCCTCACGAACCGTTCACGGAGCCCTCTCGCGGCGGTCTCATCGTCACCGGCGACCGGGGCACGCACCTCGGCGGCGGGGTGCGTGCACCCACCGGCCGGGAAGCCCCTCGCGCAGGGGTGCGACCATCGTCTCACCTGGTCCGACGCGGGTACCCAGGCCCGCGAGTCCCCCGTATCCTGGTCGCAGCACGGCGGGGCCGTGGCACGTGCGCCGCGCCCTCCTTCCCCAGGAGGGGAGACGCCGCCCGGCGGTGGAAGCCGCGACGAACCAGCACCGGAGGTCATCGACGTGTCCGACGAGCGCACGCTCTTCCCCATCACGATGCGCGGCTACGACCGCGTCCAGGTCGAGGCACAGCTCGCGAAGCTGGAGAAGGCGGTGGAGGACGCGCGGGCGCGCGTCGAGGCCGCCGACGCCCGCGCCATGCAGCTCACGAGCGAGCTCGCCGACGCCCAGCGCCAGCTCCGCGAGGCGGACCGCCCGTCCTACGCGGGCCTCGGCTCGCGCATCGAGCAGCTCCTGCGCTCGGCGGAGGAGCAGTCGGCGGACATCCTCTCCCAGGCGAACTCGCAGGCGGCCGACATCATGGCGCGCGCGAAGCTCTCCGCGGGCCAGGTGCGCTCTCGCGCCGAGAACGAGGTCGCCGAGCTCCTCAACAGCGCGCGCCTCGAGGCCGAGGAGATCCGGTCCACGAGCGCGTCCGAGGCCGAGGGCACGCTGCTGAGCGCGCAGCGCCGCGCCGAGGAGCTCGTGGGCTCCGCCGAGCGCGAGGCCGCGCGCATCCAGAGCGCGATCGCCACGGAGGAGAGCGAGCGCCGCGCGTCGCTCGAGCGCGAGCTCGGCACGATGCGGGCGACGGTCGAGCGCGAGACGACCGAGCTGCGCGTGACGACCGAGCGCGAGGCCGCGGAGCTGCGCGCCCGCGTCGCCGCGGAGACCGCCGCCCAGCGCGAGGCCGCGGAGCGCGAGTCCGCCGAGATGCTCGAGAACGCGCGCCGCGAGGCGCAGCGCCAGGTGGACGAGGCCCAGCGCAAGGCGACCGAGGCGGCCAACGCCGTGACGTCGGAGATGGAGCAGCTGCGCGACCAGGCCCGCACCGCCCTCGCCGACGCCGAGCTCGAGGTCGTCCGCCGCCGCGAGGAGGCGGAGCGCGAGAACGCGGAGCGCCACGCGGCCGCCAAGGCGGAGACGGAGAAGCTCGTCTCGACCGCCGAGGAGCACGCCGCCGAGGCGGAGAAGCGCGTCGCGCTCGCGCTCGAGCAGGCGGAGAAGGTCCGCTCGGAGTCCGACGCCTACGTCAAGGACCTCATGTCGACGGCCCGCCGCAACGCCGACCAGATCGTCGCCGAGGCGCGCGCGTTCGCGGAGCAGACCGTGTCGGACGCGAAGGCGGAGGCCGAGCAGCAGCGCAACGTCGCGCAGCGCCAGCTCGAGGACCTCACGCGCCAGCACGACTCGATCAACACGTACCTCGACGAGCTGCGCGGCCTCCTCGGCGGCGGCGACGCCGAGGCGAAGGCACCGGTCAAGAAGGCGGCGGTCCCCGCCGGCACGCCCGCGCAGCAGGCCCGCGCCGCGACGCTCATGACCGCGGAGTTCCCGGTCGTCGCGGAGGAGCCGGCGCAGCCCGCCGGCTCGGGCACGTCGAGCAAGCGGCGTCCGGCGAGCCCGGTCGACGCGGACGCGGACGCCGAGTCCGACGCCCCGGCGCCGGCCTGACCCGTGGCCCGGGCCGGGTCCCCCGCGGGCGGCTCGGGGCCCGCTGCCGACGACTGGCGTCGGCAGCGGACCGAGGCCGCCGCGCACCAGCAGCGTGAGCTCGACCGGCAGCGGGCCCGCGAGAGCGCGGCGGCCCGCGCGCTCCTCGCGGACTTCGTGGCCCGGGCGCGCGAGCGCGGCCTGGCGCCCGAGCCGCTGCGGGCGCGCTCGTTCGACGGGAGCACCACCTACCGGACCCCGCTCACGGGCTGGTACCTGCGCCGCAACCGCAGCGTCGCGGTCGGCGAGGACGGGGAGTTCTACGTGCTGAGCGTCCCCGGCAGCGTGCTCGGAGGGCTCCGCGGCGTGAGCGTCGAACCCTCCGACCCGCCCCTCGTCCTGGGCAAGGGCGGCCGCGACGGCGAGTCGATCGACCTCGCGGACGCGCTCGCGCTCGTGCTCGACGGCGCCTGACGGCACTGCCCGCTGGGAGGCGCCGCGCGCTCCGGACGGCGGCGCGCGTCAGACGGCGGCGCGTGCGAGCACGTCCGCCAGGGCGTCGGCCACCGCCGCGGGGTCCTCGACCGCGCTGAGGTGACCCACCCCGGGGACCTGGACGAGCTGCGCGGACGCGGCGGCCGCGGCCATGTGCTCGGCCTCGCCGACGGGCGTGATCACGTCCTCCTCCCCCACGACGACGGCGACCGGGCCCGCGAACCCCTCGAGGACGTGCGTGCGGTCGGGCCGGGACGCCATGGCGCGCTGCGACCACGCGACGCCGTCGGGACGCTGCCCGCGGATCCACTCCTCGACCCGCGCCGTGAGCGGCTTGCGCGCGGCCTTGCTCGTCTCGCCGAGCATCGCGCCCGGCATGCCGAGCACGGCGTCGACCGTCTGCGACCGCTCGGCCTCGTCGGCGATGCGCAGGCGGTTCGCACGCGCGTCGTCGGTGTCCGCGGTCGACTTCGTGTCGACGAGGCCGAGACCGGCGACGAGGCTCGCGTGCCGCTCCGCGAGCGCCAGCGCGACGTACCCGCCCATCGACAGGCCCGCCACGACAGCGCGCGTGATGCCCGCGGCGGTGAGGGCGGCGGCGGTCGCGTCGGCCGACGCCTCGATCGACGGGGGCTTGCCGGTGAGCGGGCTCGCGCCGAGCCCCGGCAGGTCGACCGCGACGACGGTGGGCTCGCCCGGGAGCGCCGCGGCCACGTCGGCCCACATGCGGTGGTCCAGCGGGAAGCCGTGCAGCAGCACGAGCGGGGTCCCGTACCCCTCGCGCAGGGTGTAGGTCTCGAGCGGTGCCGTCGTCACGTCGTCCTCCTCGGGTCGTCCTCGTGCCAGGGGTCCTCCCACGCTCCCACGCCCGCCGCGCGTCCGCCGCGGGAGGCGGCCACGCCCACGGGGGGGGTCGTCGGCGGGGCCGTGGCATCGGGCGGTGCAGGGCCCGGCGTCGGCCGGTGGGGGCCCGCGGGATCAGTCGGCGACGCCGTCGCCGCGGCTCGCGTCGTAGCTCGCCTGGTCGGTGTCGGCGGTGTCGCGGTCGGCGGTCGCGGCCGCGGCGCCGTCGCCGTCGCCGGACCACTCGGTCGGCAGCGGCAGCGGGAACCCGGGCCGCACGTGCCCGACGATCTCGTCGAGCACGCGTCGCACCGACGACTCCCCCACCCACAGGTGCTTCGCGCCGTCGACCCCGATGACCTCGGCGTTCCGCACGCGCGCGAAGCGGCGCCGGGCCTCGTCGGGGCGCAGGTAGTCGTCGAGCTCGGGCACGAGCACCACGAGCGGCTTGCCGAACGCGTCCCAGCGGTCGAGGTCCTCGTCGGTCGCGCGGTGCAGCGGCGGCGAGAGCAGGATCGCGCCCTCGACCGCGGGGTCCGCGCCGTGCTTGAGCGCGAGCTCGGTGCCGAACGACCACCCGACGAGCCACGGGTGCGGGAGGTCGTGGAACTCGGCGAACTCGATCGCCGCGGCGACGTCGAAGCGCTCGGCCTCGCCGCCGTCGAACGCGCCCTCGCTCGTGCCGCGCGGCGACGACGTCCCGCGCGTGTTGAAGCGCAGCACCGCGAGGTCGGCGAGCGCGGGCAGGCGCCACGCGGCCTTGCGGTACACGTGGGAGTCCATGTAGCCGCCGTGCGTGGGCAGCGGGTGCAGCGTGACGAGCGTCGCGACGGGGTCGCGGTCGGCGGGGAGCGCGAGCTCGCCGACGAGCGTGAGCCCGTCCGCCGTGTGCAGCTCGACGTCCTCGCGCCGCGCGGGCAGGACCGTCAGCGAGCGGATCGGGGTCGGTCCCGACGCGTCGGCGCCGGTGGTCGCGGGATCGGGTGCGGTGCTCACCGGGCCGAGCCTAGTTCGTTCAGCGCGGGCGGCGCCGCCCGCGCGCCTGCCAGCACGACGTGTGCCAGTGGCGGCGGTGGTCGAGCGCCGTCTCGGCGCCGAAGAACGAGTCGTCCTGCCAGGCCACCACGTGGCCGGTGCCCGGCGGGATCTCCTGGTTGCAGCCCGGGCACAGGTAGGTCTTGGTCCCGCCGCGCACCGTGCGCACCTGCCACTCGCCGTCGGCCCCGGACTCGCGCCGTGCGCCGCCGAGGGCGCGGTCGAGGTCGAGGGGCGCGGGCTCCGCGCCCCAGGGTCGCTTGCGGGACGGTCGACGGGACGGCATGCGCCCATTGTCCCCCGGGTCGCCGCACCCGCCCGCGAGTGCCCGGCCCGCCGACCGCTCCCAGCGGGTGCCCAGGCGGGACCGCTAGAGTGTCCGCGCCGGTGCTGCACCCGGCACTCGGCAGCGAGGCTCCCCGACCCGGGACGCCGCCCGACCGCCGTCGTGCGGGTGCGGCCCAGACCCGACGGCCCCGCGCCGTCCCACCGACCCGAAGGACCCCCTCGTGAAGCACCGCACCCTGCGCGGCGTCGCCGCGCTCACCCTGGGCGCCGCCCTCGTCCTGTCCGGCTGCTCGTCGGAGGACGGATCCGGCGACGAGACGTCGCCGAGCGCGTCCGAGACCGACGGCGCCACGTCGTCGCCGGAGGACGTCGCGGCGCTCGAGGCCGTGACGGTCTCGGGCGACCCGGGCGCCGAGCCCACGGTGGAGTTCGAGGCGCCGCTCGAGGTCTCCGGTGCCGTCGCGCTGTCCCTCGGGGACGGCGACGGGGACGAGATCGCCAAGGGCCAGGAGGTCACGCTGCACCAGGCGGCGTACTCCGGTGCCGACGCGTCGAAGCTCGGCTCGACGTGGGAGGACGACTCCGCCCAGCCGATCGTCCTCGACGACCAGGTGTACCCGCAGCTCCTCGACGTGCTCGTCGGCAAGAAGGTCGGCACGCGCTTCCTGTTCGCGGCCCCCGGCCAGGACGGCACCGCCGTGCTCACCGTGGCCGAGGCCACCGCGGTCCGCGACGCCCCGGTCGCTCCCGACCCCGCGGACGTGCCGGACCGCGCCGAGGGCGAGGCCGTGACGCCGGCCGACGGCCTCCCGGTCGTCACGCTCGACGGCGCGGGCATGCCGTCGATCGAGATCCCCGAGGGCTACACCGCTCCGACGGAGCTCGTCGTGCAGCCGCTCATCAAGGGCAGCGGCCCGGAGGTCACCGAGGACCAGACCGTCATCGCGCACTACACCGGCTGGAAGCTCGACGGCGAGAAGTTCGACTCGTCCTGGGATCGCGGCGAGCCGTCGACCTTCCCCCTGAGCGGCGTCGTCGCCGGCTGGACGCAGGGCCTGTCGGGGCAGACCGTCGGGAGCCAGGTGCTCCTCGTCATCCCGCCGTCGCTCGGCTACGGCGCGAGCGAGGGCCACGAGCTCCAGAACGAGACGCTCGTCTTCGTCGTGGACATCCTCGCGGCGTACTGACGTCGCCGCGACGAGGGCCGCACCCCGACCGGGGTGCGGCCCTCGTCGCGTCCGGGGACGGGGCGCGCGAGCGGGCCGACGTAGGCTCGACGCATGACGGACGCCTCCACGACCCCGGTCCCTTCCGTGCCCGACGACGTCACCGCCGCGAGCGCGGGCGTCCCGCCCGAGCGCGAGGTGCTCACGTGGGAGACGTTCGGCGTCGCCGCGCGCGAGCTCGCCGAGCAGGTCGTCGCGAGCGGGTTCCGCCCCGAGGTCGTCGTCGCGGTCGCGCGCGGCGGGCTCCTGCCGGGCGGCGCGGTCGCGTACGCGCTCGGCACCAAGGGCGTCGGGACGCTCAACGTCGAGTTCTACACCGACATCGGCCAGACCCTCACGGACCCGCGCGTGCTGCCCCCGCTCATGGACACGTCCGACCTGCCGGGCGCGCACGTGCTCGTGGTCGACGACGTCGCGGACTCGGGCCGCACTCTCGCCCTCGTCATGGAGATGCTCAGCACGCACGGCGCCGAGGCGCGCTCCGCGGTGCTCTACACGAAGCCGCGCACGATCATCCAGCCGGACTACTCGTGGAAGGACACCGACCTGTGGATCACGTTCCCGTGGTCGGCCGATCCGCCGGTCGCGGGCGCGCAGGCGCGACCGAACGACTAGGCGCGGGGGCGGCAGCAGGCCGCCGCCCCCGCGGGACGGGCAGGTCGTGCGCGCCGCACCGTCGCGACACGACCCGCCCGCCTACCGCCCGGCGCCGGACAGCGCCAGGCCCGTGCCGGCGTCGAAGAGGTGCGCACGGTCCAGGTCGACCGTCACCGACAGGCGCTCCCCCGGCCGTCCGGCCACCGTCGGCCGCGCCTTGACCGTGAGCGTCTCCGTCCCGACCTTGACGTCCACGAGCGTGTGGTCGCCCAGCGGCTCGAGACCGAAGACCTCCCCCTCGACCGTCGCCTCCCCGCGACGCTCGACCGACACGTCCTCGGCTCGCAGGCCGAGGAGCAGCGGACGACCGGGCTCCGCCGTCGTCCCGCGGGGACGCGGCAGGCTCCACCCCTGGGACCCGACCAGGCGGTCGTCGTCCACGTGGCACGCGAGCAGGCTGATCCGCGGGCTCCCGACGAAGCTCGCGACCCACCGGTCGACCGGCCGCTCGTACACCTCGGCGGGCGTGCCGACCTGCCGCACCTTCCCGTCCTTGAGCACCGCGACCTGGTCGGCCATGGACATGGCCTCGACCTGGTCGTTGGTCACGTAGACGAAGGTCCGCCCCAGGCGGCGGTGGATGCGGCTGAGCTCGGTCCGCATCTCGACGCGCAGCTTGAGGTCGAGGTTGGTGAGCGGCTCGTCCATGAGGAATGCGTGCGGACGGCGGACCAGCGCCCGGGCGAGCGCGACGCGCTGCATCTCGCCGCCGGAGAGCTGCGCCGGCCGCCGCTCGAGGAGGCGCTCGATGTGCAGCAGGCGCGCCACCTCGTCCACGGCCGCGGCGATCTCGCCCGCCGGGTCGCGGCGCACGCGCAGCGGCGAGGCGATGTTCTCGAACACCGTGTGCCGGGGGTAGAGGGCGTAGTTCTGGAAGACCATCGCCAGGTCGCGCGCGCCCGGCGTCTCCCCGGTCACGTCCCGCCCGTCGAGGTGCACCGACCCGGCGTCGAGCCGCTCCAGGCCCGCGATCGCGCGCAGCGTCGTCGTCTTGCCCGCCCCCGAGGGCCCGAGGACGACGAAGAACGCGCCGTCCGGCACCTCCAGGTCCACCCCGTCGAGGGCCTGGACCTCCCCGAACGCCTTCCTCATCCCGTAGGTCGCGACGGTCCCCATCAGGCCACCAACCTCTCCGTGTCGCGGTCGTAGACGGGCGGAGGGCCGCCGACGTGCCGCACGCCGACGGGCGCGTCCGCGGCGAACCGTGCGGTCGGGGGCATCCGGACCCGGACGTCGTGCTCTCCCTCGCACTCGACGACGTAGATGGTCTCGTCGCCCAGCGCCTCGACGGAGACCACCCGCCCGCGGACGGCACCGTCCGTCCCCGGCGCCGTGACCTCCAGCGCCTCGGGCCGCACACCGGCGACGAGGGGCCGGCCGTCCGGCACCCCGTACGGCACCGGGAGGGCGATCCCGCCCGGCCCGCGCAGGGCGCCGTCGGCGACCTCGACGTCGACGAGGTTCATCGGCGGCGAGCCGATGAACGCCGCGCAGAACAGGCTCGCCGGGCGGTCGTAGACCTCCATGGGCGTGCCGACCTGCTCGACGCGGCCCTTGTTGAGGATCGCGATGCGGTGGCCGAGCGACATCGCCTCGACCTGGTCGTGCGTGACGTAGACCATCGTGGCCCCCAGCTCGCGCTGCAGGTGCTTGATCTCCGCGCGCATGTCCGTGCGCTGCTCGGCGTCGAGGTTCGTCAGGGGCTCGTCCATGAGGAACGCGCGGGGCCGCCGGACGAGCGCGCGGGCCAGCGCGACGCGTTGCTGCTCGCCGCCGGACAGGCGCTGCGGCCGCCGGCCCATCAGCGGGCCGAGCTGCAGCATCCGCGCCGCGTCCTCGACCCGTCGTCGCACCTCCGCCTCCGGCAGGCCCTCGGCCCGCAGGGGGAACGCCACGTTGTCCCGCGCCTTGAGGTGCGGGTACAGGGCGTAGAACTGGAACACCATCGCGATGTCGCGCTCGCCGGGCGGCAGGTCGTCGACCGGGGTGTCCCCGATCCGGATCGTGCCCGACGTCTGCCGCTCCAGCCCCGCGACCGCGCGCAGCGTCGTCGTCTTCCCGCAGCCCGACGGGCCGAGCATGACGAACAGCTCGCCGTCGCGGACGGACAGGTCCACCTCCTCCACGGCGACGGTCCCGTCCGGGTAGCGCATGTGCAGGGACGTGATCTCGATGCCGGCCATCAGCGTCGCACCGCCCCGAGCGTGACGCCGGCGACGAGGTGCTTGCGCACGAGGTACGCGAACACGAGCACCGGGACGGCGAACACGCACGCGGACGCGGCCACGAGGCCCCAGTCCACGGTCGTGCCGCCGATGAGCCCCGCGATCGCGGGCGGCGCGGTCCGGACCTCCCGGCTCGAGGTCAGGAAGATGGCGTAGACGAACTCGTTCCAGGAGAAGATGAGCGCGAACACCGCCGTCGCCGCGATCCCGGGGAGGAGCAGCGGCAGGGTGATGCGCCGGAAGGCCTGGAAGCGGGTGTGACCGTCGAGCATGGCGGCGTCCTCGTACTCGGAGGGGACCTGGTCGACGAAGCCCTTCATCATCCAGATCGTGAAGGGCACGTTGAAGGCGGTGTAGATGAGGATGAGACCGAGCTGGGAGTCGATGAGCCCCAGCGTGCGGTACATGAGGAAGATCGGGATCACGACGACCACCGGCGGCATGAACCGGGTGGACAGGATGAAGAAGAGCTGGTCCTTCTTCGCACGCAGCGTGAACCGCGAGTACGCCCAGGCCGCGGGGACGCCGAGGACCGTGGCGAGGATCGTCGACGCCCCGGCGACGACGACCGAGTTGAGGAGCGCGACGGACAGGTCCGACGCCCCTCCGGACGGCCCGACGAACACGTCCCGGTAGTGGGCCAGCGTGAGGTCGAAGCCGACGAGCTTGGCCGGGACGGCGTAGACGTCGCGGTTCTCCTTCACGGACGTCTCCAGCATCCACAGCACCGGGAAGAGCATCGCCACGACGAGCACCGCGAGCAGCGCGACCTCGACCGTCTTGCGGACCCGGCCGCGGGGGCCGCTGCGGGGGCTGCTGCGGGCAGGCCGTGCGCGGGCCACGAGGGAGCCGGCCATCAGTCCTCCTTGAGCTTGTTGAGGTAGCGCAGGTAGACCTGCGCGAGGACGATGACGACGACGACCATGAGGATCCCGTACGCCGACGCCGTCCCGGTGTTGAAGCCGAGGAACGCCACCTTGTAGACGTGGAACGACAACGTCTCGGTCGAGACCCCCGGTCCGCCGTTGGTGAGGATGTAGACGAGGTCGAACAGCCGGAACGCCTCGATGGCGCGGAACATCACGGCGATGAGCAGCAGCGGCCACACGAGCGGCAGCGTGATGTTGCGGAAGCGGAACCACTCCGACGCCCGGTCGATGGAGGCCGCCTCGTACAGGTAGCGCGGCACCGCGGTGAGGCCGGCCAGGGCGATGAGCATGATGAACGGCGTCCACTGCCAGGTGTCGACGACGATCAGCGAGATCATCGCCGTCTCCTGCCGGGTGAGCCACTCCACCGGCTGCAGCCCGACCGAGGTGAGCAGGCTGTTCACGACGCCGAACTGCGCGTCGAGCATGAACCGCCAGAACAGGCCCACCACGACCGGCGACAGCATCATCGGCACGAGGAAGACGGTGGTCAGCAGACCCCGCCCGCGCTCCCGCCGTGAGATGAGGTACGCGATGCCGAAGCCGAGGACGGTCTGGAGCGTGACGGCCCCGACCACGTAGACCAGCGTCGTCAGCGCTCGCTGGCGGACCGCCGGGGACGTCAGGATCTCCGCGTAGTTCGCGAACCCGACGAACTCGGCCGGCGCGCTCGACGTGGCGGAGTAGTTCGTGAAGGACAGCGTCAGCGCCCACAGCAGCGGGAAGACCGACATCGCCAGCAGGAGCAGCATCGCGGGCGAGATGAAGAGGGCGGCGAGCCCACGGTCCCCCAGGCGGGAGGTGCGCCGGCGCGGGGGCGGCGTCGGCGTCACCTCCCGCACCGGAGGTTCGTTCGTCAGCACCATGGGTCAGAGCCCGCCGCTGCCGCTGGAGTCGAGGATCTGCTGCTGCTCGACGGCGATCGTGTCGAGCGCCTCCCGCGGGTCCATGGCGCCGTTGAGCGCAGCGTTGACGCTCGTGTTCTCGATGTCGACGAGGCGCGCGTACTCCGGCACGTTCCACATGTCCCGCATGCGCGAGACGGAGTCGGCGTACACCTGGTTGAACGGCCCGGCCTCGAGGAACTCGGGCGACTCCAGGGCGTCCGTGCGGGACGGCACGCCGCCGGCCGCGGCCCACTTCTTCTGGGTGTCCTCCTGGAGGAACCACTTCATGAAGTTGAGGGCCTCCGCCTGGTGCTCGGCAGCGGCGTACGCCGAGACGTGCATGCCCATCCCGCCGAGCGGCACGAGGTCCGTCTCCTGCGTCGGCAGCGTCGCGAAGCCGAGCGTGTCGAGGATCTCCTCGCGCGTCGCGCCGAGCGTGGACTGCTCGGGGTCGAGCAGCCCGCCGCTCGCGGCGATCCAGTTGAACGCGATGCAGGCCTTGCCCTGCGCGACGGCCGCGTTGACCTCGTCGATGAACCAGTTGCCCGAGCCCGCGGCGGTGAGCGGCTTCATCTCGTTGACCAGGACGTCCATCGCCCGGTGCCCGGCCTCGTCGTTGAGGACGCCGTCGATCTGGCGCGACGCCGCGTCCCACAGGTTCCCGCCGTACAGGCCGTTGACCGTGTTGTACGTGACGGCGGCGGCGTCCGAGCCGTTGGCCTGGTGGAAGGCGAGACCGCTCACCCCCGGGTTGTCCGCCTGGCACTGCTCGGCGACCGCGATCATCTCGTCCCAGGACTGCGGCGGCTCGTCGCCGATCAGGTCCTTGCGGTAGATCATCGTCCACGTGTCGCCCAGCAGCGGGAGCCCGTACATGCTCGCGGACTCGTCGCGCTTGCCGGTCTCGGCCTGGGGGTACTGGCCGTACGCGGCCAGGAGGTACGGGTCGAAGGCGTCCGTCTCGATGTTGCCCTCGATGAACTCGGTGAGCTCGACGATGTTGCCGTTCGTCACGGCCTCGCCGATGTGCTGCGAGTCCAGGATCGCGATGTCGAAGTCGGTCTGCCGCGCGGCGAACTGCGTGAACATCGCGTCGTGCCAGTTCGCGTTGGGCACCGTGTTGACCTCGACGGTCACGTTCGGCCGTTCCTTGGTGTACTCCGCGTTCGCGAAGTCCTCCAGCGCCTGCGCCGGTGGCCACTCGAACCAGATGAAGCTGAGGGTCAGCGGCTCGTCGGTCAGCTCGGGGACGGTGGCGGGCGCCGTCGCCCCACCCGCCTCCGCCGTGCCACCGCCGCCGCCGCACGCCCCCAGGACCGTCGCCGTGGCCACCGCGGCCGCGACCGCCGTCGTCGCCAGCCGCGCCTGTCGGACGGGGAGTGATCTGCGCCCCGCTCGCCTCTCGCTTCGCATCATGCTCCTGCTTCCTGGGTCGGGTGTTGCCGGGTTGTTCCTTCGTGACTGACCGGGGGCGTCACGTCACCACGACGTGGCGACGTACTGGGCCTCCATGAACTCGAGGAGCCCCTCCGAGCTCCCCTCGCGACCGAGGCCGCTCTGCTTGGTGCCGCCGAACGGTGCGGCGGGATCGGAGACGAGGCCCCGGTTGAGGCCGACCATCCCGGACTCGAGGCGCTCCGCGAGCCGCAGACCCCGGGCCAGGTCGCCGGTGTAGAGGTAGCTGACGAGACCGAGGTCCGTGTCGTTGGCGAGGGCGAGCGCCTCCTCCGCGTCCCCGACGCGCACGACCGGGGCGACGGGTCCGAAGATCTCCTCGTGCAGGACGCGCGCGTCGCGCGGGACGTCGACCAGCACCGTCGGCGCGTAGAAGCAGCCCGGTCCGTCGACGGGGTGGCCCCCCAGCACCGCCCGGGCGCCGCGGTCCACCGCGTCGCGCACGAGCTCGTCGACCTTGCGGACGGCGCCCGCGTTGACGAGCGGGCCGCACTGGGTGCCCTCCTCGGTCCCGGGGCCGACGCGGACCGCCGCCATCCGCGCCACGAGGCCCTCGACGAACGCGTCGTGGGCCGCGTCCTCGACGAAGAACCGGTTGGCGGCCGTGCACGCCTGGCCGCCGTTGCGCATCTTGGCGACCATGGCGCCGTCCAGCGCCGCGTCCAGGTCCGCGTCCGCGAGGACGAGGAACGGGGCGTTGCCCCCGAGCTCCATCGCGCACTTGAGGACGCGGTCGGCGGCGGTGCGCAGGAGCCGCCGGCCCACCTCCGTCGAGCCGGTGAACGACACCATGCGCGTGCGGTGGTCCTCCAGCATCGCCGCGACGACGGGGCCGGCGGTCGACGTCGTGACGACGTTGAGCACGCCGGGCGGCATCCCCGCCTGCTCCAGCAGGGCCGCGACGGCGAACGCCGTGAGCGGCGTCTCCGTCGCCGGCTTCAGCACCGCCGTGCACCCCGCCGCCAGGGCGGGGGCGATCTTCCGGGTGGCCATCGCCGCGGGGAAGTTCCACGGCGTGACGAGGACGCTGACGCCCACGGGCTGGTAGGTCACCAGTAGCCGGTTCGCGCCGCTGGGGGCGACGCCGAGCTGGCCGCGCACGCGGACGCACTCCTCCGCGTACCACCGGAAGAACTCCGCGGCGTAGGCCACCTCCGACCGCGCGTCGGGGAGCGCCTTGCCGTTCTCGAGCGCGATCAGCCGGGCGAGGTCCTCGCTCCGCTCCGTCATGAGCTCGAAGGCCCGCAGGAGGACGCCGGCCCGGTGCCGCGGGGAGGTCGCGGCCCACGCGGCCGCGGCGGCGGCGGCCGCGTCCACCGCCGCCCGCGCGTCGTCGAGGTCGGCGTCGGCGACCGTCGCGAGGACCTCCCCCGTCGCGGGGTCGCGGACCTCGATCCGCCGGTCTCCGCGGGCGGGACGCCACCGTCCACCCACGAGGAGGTCGGTGGGCACGTCGATCCCGTCGAGGACGGGGCGCATGGTGTCGTGGAGGACGCTCATCGCACACCTGCCGTCGTCGCCGGGGCCTGCGGACGGACGTCGTCGCGCAGCGCGGCGCGGTCGCCGGAGTGCGCGGCGCGCACGATGCGCTCGAGAGCGTCGACGTCGAGCGGGCGCGGGTTGTTCGCGACGAGCCGCTGGGCCTGGAGCGACTGCTCCGCGGTCCACCGCAGCCGGTCGGCCGGCAGACCGATCTCGGCGAGGGTCGAGGGGATGCCCACGGACGCCAGCAGCGCCGCCGTCCGGTCGATCGCCTCGTCGGCCAGGGCCTCGGGCGGCGCGCCCGGGTCGGCGCCCAGCGCCACGGCGACCGCGGCCAGCTCGGGCACGCGGACGGGCCGGTTGTACTCCATCACGTACGGCAGCAGTGCGCCGACACCGACCCCGTGCGGCGTGTGGGTGAGCGCACCGACCGGGTACTGGAGCGCGTGCGCCGCGGCCGTCCCGGCGCTGCCGAGCGCGAATCCCCCGGCCGTCGCCCCGAGCATCATCGCCTCGCGCGCCTCCCGGTCGTCCGGGACCTCGACCGCGCGCCGCAGGTGGTGCGCGATGAGACGGATCCCCCGGAGCGCGTACATGTCGGTGAGCTCGTTCTTGCCCACGAAGACGCGCTCGGTGCCGAGCTCGGCGGTCGCCGGGCGGCGCACCGCGGTGAACGACTCGATCGCGTGCGACAACGCGTCGGCCCCCGCGCTCGCGGTGAGCGCCGGCGGGCAGCCGAGCGTGAGCTCCGGGTCGCACACGGCCGTGTGCGGGACGAGGTGCGGGCTCGAGATGCCCACCTTGCTCACGCGGTCGGGGTCGGTCAGCACGGCCACGGGCGTCACCTCCGAGCCCGTCCCCGCCGTGGTGGGCAGCGCGACCACCGGGAGCACCGGCCCGGGCACGCGGAGCTCGCCGTAGTAGTCCGACGCGCGGCCACCGTGGGTGATGACGACGGCCGCGGCCTTGGCGAGGTCGAGGCAGCTGCCCCCGCCCATGCCGACGACGACGTCCGGGCCCGCCTCCGCGGCGAGCTCGGCGACCTGCTCCACCTGGTGCACCGGGACGTCGGGCAGCGCCTCCGCGAAGACCGTCACGCGGACGCCCGCGCCCTCGATCAGACCGACCAGCCCGGCGAAGTCGCTCGTGCGCCCGAAGCGGGCGTCGGTGCAGATCAGGGCGTGAGACCCGAGAGACGCGGTCACGGTTCCCAGCGCGTGGCGCTGTCCGGCTCCGAACAAGATCTCTCGTGGCCCGCGCAGGAAGCCGAGCATGCTCATGGGAAACTCCGGGAGCTAGAGGGTGAGTGAAGATGTGGTCGTTCCGCGGCCGCCGTTGGTCACGTCACGTGCACTCGTTCCGATACGATCGGATCCGATCCGATCGATCCAGATCATGGAGTAGTGGAACAGTTGGTGTCAACAGGTTCTGCGACTCGACCCACGAAGGGAGCCCCCACGAGGTGGACGCTGCGGTGACGGACGAGCGCGACGAGCGGACCGACGAGGACCGGCCCGAGGCGTCGGCGAGGAAGGCGCGCCGCCGCCCGGCGGACAAGGTCTACGACACGCTGCTCACCCAGCTGATGTCGCAGCGGATCGAGCCCGGGTCGCGCGTCACCGTCGACGCCCTGGCGCGCGAGCTCGGGGTCTCGCAGACCCCGATCCGGGCCGCTCTCAACCGCCTGGAGGCCGACGACCTCGTCGTTCGCGTGCCCAACGCCGGCTACCGCATCCCCCCGCAGATCACGCGGGAGCGGTTCGAGGACATGCTGGAGGCGCGCCTGCTGCTCGAGCCCGCCGCGGCGCGACGCGCCGCGGAGCGCGCCTCGGCGAAGCAGCTCGCCCGGCTGCGCGCGGTGCTGGACGAGATGGCGGCGCTCTCGGACGGGCACACGGCCTACGGCGAGTTCGGGCTGCTCGACGCGGCGTTCCACGACGTCGTGGCCACGAGCGGCGGTAACCGCGTGATCCGCGAGGCCCTGGCCCGGATGCACGCGCACGTGCACCTGTTCCGGCTGGTATACGACGCCCAGGTCACCGACCTCGCCACGCACGAGCACGAGGACGTGCTCGCCGCGATCGCCGCGCGCGACCCCGACGCGGCCGCCTACGCGATGCGCCGGCACATCCTGCTCTCCGGGGACCGGATCCGCCGCCTGTTCGAGACGGGACCGGAGGGCGAAGGCGCCGCAGGGGTTGACGGATCGGGCGTCGCGGTGAATCCTGACTGACAATCCGATCCGATCGGATCAAGCCATTCAACGACGAATGCGAGGAGAAGCACGTGCCCAGAGCTCTGCTCCTGACCGGCGACGCCGCCGAGGAGCTCGACACGATGTACCCCTACTACCGCGTGCAGGAGGGCGGCTGGGACGTCGACGTGTCGTCACGGACGATGCGCGACGTCCAGCTCGTCATCCACGAGTTCGACCCCGGCTCCGACGCCTACGTCGAGAAGAACGGGCGCAAGCTGCCGGTCGACGTCCCGTGGGCCGACGTCGACCTCGAGCGGTACGACGCCCTGATCATCCCCGGCGGCCGCGCGCCCGAGTGGATCCGGGTCGACGCGCACGTCCGGCGCATCACGGAGCACTTCTTCGCCCGCGACCTGCCGATCGCGCTGGTGTGCCACGGTGCGCAGGTCCCTGCGGTCTACGGGCTGCTCAAGGGCCGGAAGACGGCGTGCTTCCCGCCCATCACGGGCGACATGGAGAACGCCGGCGCCACGGTGATCGACGCGCCCGACGTCGTCGACGGCAACCTCGTGTCGTGCCGAGGCTGGCCGGACATGCCGAAGTTCGGCCGCGTGATGATGGAGGTCTTCGACAAGTCGGTCGGCACGGTTGCCTGAGCGCGGACCGCGTGCCCCCGGGGCCCCGAGCAGGACCGTCGACGTCGCGGGCTCACCCGTCCGGGTGCTCGAGGCGGGCGACGGTCCTGCGGTGCTCCTGCTGCACGGATCCGGCCCGGGCACGACCGGCTCGGGCGCGTGGTCGGCGACCGCCGCGGCGTTGAGCCAGTCGTGGCGCGTGGTGGCCCCGGACCACGCGGGGTTCGGTCGCACGCCGCTGCCCGCGGGGTCGCGGGGCGGCCTGCGCGTGTGGACCGAGCAGGCCGCGGGCCTGATGGACGCGCTCGGCATCGGCACCTACGCGGTGGTGGGCCACTCCATGGGTGGTGCCGTGGCACTGGCGCTGGCCGCCGCACGGCCCCGGAACGTCACCGCCGTCGTGGGGGTCGCGGCGATGGGTGCGCCGGGAGCGCCGCTGTCGCCGGACCTCGACGCGGTCTGGGGCGCCACGCCCGACCGACGCGGCGCGCGGGACATGCTGAGCCGACTCTTCCTCGACCCGGCACACGTCACCGAGGCGGCGGTCGAGGCGCGTGCGGAGGCGATGCGCGCCGACGCGTCGTCCTTCGCCACGATGTTCCCCCCGCCGCGGGAGCGGTGGGCCGAGGACCTGACCCTGTCCAGCCGTGAGCTGTCCGAGGTCCGGGTGCCCGTGCTGCTCGTCCACGGCGCGCAGGACCGCCTCACTCCCCTGCGCACCGCGGCGCTGCCGTTCCTCGACCACCTGCCCGACGTCCGGCTGCACGTGCTCGGGCGCTGCGGGCACGTCCCGGCGGTCGAGCACCCGGACGCCTTCCACCGTCTGCTGGCACAGTTCCTCGTGCCGTAAGAAAGGCGCCGCAGCGGGCGGCCCCGCGCATTCTTCGCCACCGGCACGGGCCCCGCCCGACGCCACGAGGACGCGTTGTTCCGGAGCCTGCAATGCGGTCGGACAATTGCCGTCTGTACGCCCGTCCCGGCAGTTCGGATCCGGAGGAGACCCGGTCGCGGACGTCTCCTCAGGAAGGGGACGTGCCACCCGTCCCGGGCGTCGTGGCGCGCCGACGCGCCCCGACGGACGGGTGACGCACGGGGTGACGCCCGGGTGGATCACCGGGGTGAATTCATCTCCTTGTCCGTCGCGTTCGGCGCAGGCCGGATAGCCTCCAAAGAGCCTGCGGGTCCTCGCGGACTCAGGCGGGCTCACATTGACGAGAGGATGTGCAGCGCTCATGTGCACACGAGTTGTCTGGCCTGATGCCAATGGTGCCGTCATCGTCGGCCGAAACATGGATTTCCACATGGACCTGCTCACCAACCTCTGGAAATACCCCCGCGGCATCGAGCGCTCCGACGGTGTCCACGGCAACCTGACCTGGAGAGCGAAGTACGGGAGCGTCGTCGCGACGGCGTTCGACCTGATCGCGACCGACGGCATGAACGAGGAAGGGTTCGCGGGCCACATCCTGTGGCTGGCGGAGTCCGACTACGGCAAGCCGGCGGCCGACGCCACGCAGCTCAGCCAGGCGGTGTGGCTGCAGTACTACCTCGACAACTTCGCGACGGTGGCGGAGGCGGTCGCCTGGACGAAGGAGTCGCAGGTGCAGATCGCCCAGCTCTTCGACCCGACCGGGCACCTGGTCCCCACGCTGCACCTGGCGATCGACGACGCGACCGGCGACTCCGCGATCATCGAGTACACGGACGGCACGCCGAAGGTCTACCACGGCCGCGAGTACCAGGTCATGACCAACTCCCCCACGTTCGACAAGCAGCTCGAGCTCGTCACGCAGGTCGAGGGCCTCGGCGGGGACAAGCCGCTCCCCGGCTCGACGCTGGCCAGCGACCGCTTCGCGCGCGCCTCGTTCTACGTGGCGCACCAGAAGCAGCCGAAGACCCAGATCGAGGCGATGTCGGCGATGTTCAGCATCATCCGCAACGCCGCGCAGCCGTTCCGCACGCCGGAGGAGGGCAAGCCGGACGCGTCGCAGACCATCTGGCAGGTCGTGCTCGACCTCACGAACAAGCGCTACGCCTACGAGTCCACCACCCGGCCGAACATCGTGTGGGTGGACTTCGCCGATCTGAGCTTCAACGAGGGCACCAAGGTCCTCAAGCTCGACCTGGTGGGACGACTCGCGCTCGAGGGCGGCCTCTCGGGCAACGCGAGCCACCACTTCGCGGATGTCGGCGAGGTGGGCCGGGAGGTGCTGGCCACCGGCACCGAGGCCCTCGAGCTCGTCGCCCGCAAGCAGGACGAGTTCGCGGCGGTCGCCCAGGCCGTGCAGAGCCTCGTGGGCAAGAAGAAGGACCAGGCTGCGTGACGCGCGACGGCCCCACCACCGGGGCCGTCGCCGAGCCGACACGACAAGGCCCGGACCGCGACATCGCGGTCCGGGCCTTCGGCTCGCTCGGCGAGCGCGTCGGTGACGAGCCCTAGAAGTCCCAGTCGTCGTCCGTCGTGTTGACGGCCTTGCCGATGACGTACGACGACCCGGACCCGGAGAAGAAGTCGTGGTTCTCGTCGGCGTTCGGCGACAGCGCGGAGAGGATCGCCGGGTTGACGTCGGTCTCGTCCTTGGGGAACAGCGCCTCGTACCCGAGGTTCATGAGCGCCTTGTTCGCGTTGTACCGCAGGAACTTCTTGACGTCCTCGGTGAGCCCGACGCCGTCGTAGAGGTCCTCCGTGTACTGCACCTCGTTGTCGTACAGCTCGAAGAGCAGCTCGAACGTGTACGCCTTGAGCTCGTCGCGCTCCTCCGGGGAGAGCTTCTCGAGGCCCTTCTGGAACTTGTAGCCGATGTAGTACCCGTGCACCGCCTCGTCGCGGATGATGAGGCGGATGAGGTCGGCCGTGTTCGTGAGCTTGGCGCGCGACGACCAGTACATCGGCAGGTAGAAGCCGGAGTAGAACAGGAACGACTCGAGCAGCGTGCTCGCGACCTTGCGCTTGAGCGGCGAGTCGCCCTTGTAGTACTCCATGACGATCTCGGCCTTGCGCTGGAGGTTCGGGTTCTCCTCCGACCACCGGAACGCGTCGTCGATCTCGCGCGTCGAGCACAGCGTCGAGAAGATCGACGAGTAGCTCTTGGCGTGCACCGACTCCATGAACGCGATGTTCGTGTACACCGCCTCCTCGTGCGGCGTGAGCGCGTCCGGGATGAGCGACACCGCGCCGACCGTGCCCTGGATCGTGTCGAGCAGCGTCAGGCCCGTGAACACCCGCATCGTGAGCTGCTGCTCCTGCTCGGTGAGCGTGTGCCACGACTGGATGTCGTTCGACACCGGCACCTTCTCGGGCAGCCAGAAGTTCCCGACGAGGCGGTCCCACACCTCGAGGTCCTTCTCGTCCTCGAGACGGTTCCAGTTGATCGCGCTCACGCGATCGATGAGCTTGAGCTTCCCCGTGGGCGACATCTGCCTTCTTCTCTCCTGCTGACCCCGGACCGACCGGGAGGTGGCTACGAAACGAACGCTACGCCGTCGTGCACCGCGCCAGGCGTGCTGGTGACGGACGGACGAGCGGGGACCGGAAGGGATGCGGGCGCCGGTCGTGGCGGGCCTGGCGGGAGGCCGCGAGGCACGAGCGGCCGGCTGGTAGACCGGTGCCCGCATCCCTGGAGAGTCACCGCGACGGTGACCCGAGGACTAGAGCATGCACGAGACGCAACCCTCGACCTCCGTGCCCTCCAGGGCCATCTGGCGGAGACGGATGTAGTAGAGCGTCTTGATGCCCTTGCGCCACGCGTAGATCTGGGCGCGGTTGACGTCGCGCGTCGTGACCGTGTCCTTGAAGAACAGCGTGAGGCTCAGGCCCTGGTCGACGTGCTGCGTCGCGGCGGCGTACGTGTCGATGATCTTCTCGTAGCCGATCTCGTACGCGTCCTGGTAGTACTCGAGGTTGTCGTTCGTCAGGTAGGGCGCCGGGTAGTAGACGCGCCCGATCTTGCCCTCCTTGCGGATCTCGATCTTCGACGGCACCGGGTGGATCGAGGACGTCGAGTTGTTGATGTAGGAGATCGAGCCCGTCGGCGGGACGGCCTGGAGGTTCTGGTTGTAGATCCCGTGCTCCATGACGGAGGCCTTGAGGGCCTTCCAGTCGTCCTGCGTGGGGATGTGCACGCCGGCGTCGGCGAAGAGCTGGCGCACGCGCTCCGTGGCGGGCTCCCACACCTGGTCGGTGTACTTGTCGAAGTACTCCCCCGTCGCGTACTTCGACTCCTCGAAGCCGCCGAACGCGCGGCCGCGCTCGATCGCGAGGCGGTTGGACGCCGCGATCGCGTGGTAGGCGACCGTGTAGAAGTAGATGTTCGTGAAGTCGATGCCCTCCTCGGACCCGTAGTGGATCCGCTCGCGCGCGAGGTAGCCGTGGAGGTTCATCTGGCCGAGGCCGATCGCGTGACCCGACTCGTTGGCGCGCTTGACCGACGGCACGGACTCGATGCTCGTCTGGTCGGAGACGGCGGTGAGCGCGCGGATCGCGGTGTCGATGGTCTTCGCGAAGTCGGGCGAGTCCATCGTCTTGGCGATGTTGAGCGAGCCGAGGTTGCAGGAGATGTCGCGGCCGACGTGGTCGTACGAGAGGTCCTCGTTGAACGTCGACGGCGTCGAGACCTGGAGGATCTCCGAGCACAGGTTCGAGTGGGTGATGCGGCCCTTGATCGGGTTCGCCTTGTTCACCGTGTCCTCGAACATGATGTACGGGTAGCCGGACTCGAACTGGAGCTCGGCGATCGTCTGGAAGAAGTCGCGCGCCTTGATCTTCGTCTTGCGGATGCGCGAGTCGTCGACCATCTCGTCGTACTTCTCGGTGATCGAGATGTCGGCGAACGGCTTGCCGTAGACGCGCTCGACGTCGTACGGCGAGAAGAGGTACATGTCCTCGTTCCTCTTGGCGAGCTCGAACGTGATGTCGGGGATCACGACGCCGAGCGACAGCGTCTTGATGCGGATCTTCTCGTCCGCGTTCTCGCGCTTGGTGTCGAGGAACCGCAGGATGTCCGGGTGGTGCGCGTGCAGGTACACGGCACCGGCGCCCTGGCGCGCGCCGAGCTGGTTCGCGTAGGAGAACGAGTCCTCGAGCAGCTTCATCACGGGGATGACGCCGGACGACTGGTTCTCGATGTGCTTGATCGGGGCGCCGTGCTCGCGGATGTTCGACAGGAGCAGGGCGACGCCGCCGCCGCGCTTGGAGAGCTGCAGCGCGGAGTTGATGCCGCGCGCGATGGACTCCATGTTGTCCTCGATGCGCAGCAGGAAGCAGGACACGGGCTCGCCGCGCTGCGCCTTGCCGACGTTGAGGAACGTCGGGGTCGCGGGCTGGAAGCGGCCCGAGATGACCTCCTCGACGATGTCGAGCGCGGCCTGCTCGTTGCCGTCGGCGAGACCGAGCGCGACCATGCAGACGCGGTCCTCGAAGCGCTCGAGGTACCGCTTCCCGTCGAACGTCTTGAGGGTGTACGACGTGTAGTACTTGAACGCGCCGAGGAACGTCTCGAACCGGAACTTCTTGGAGTACGCGAACTCGAACAGCGACTTCACGAACTCGCGGTCGTACTTCGCCAGGACCTCGGGGTCGTAGTACTGGTGATCGACCAGGTAGTCGAGCTTCTCCGCGAGGTCGTGGAAGAAGACCGTGTTCTGGTTGACGTGCTGCAGGAAGTACTGCCGCGCGGCCTCACGGTCCTTGTCGAACTGGATCTCGCCGTTCGGACCGTAGAGGTTCAGCATCGCGTTGAGCGCGTGGTAGTCGAGCTGCGCGCTCGTCAGCGGCACCTGCTGGGGCGCGAGCGCGACGTCACCCGCCGCTGCGCTCGCGGAGTTCACGCCGGAATCCGTGACTGTCGTTGCCAAAATCGTCCCAATCCGTCGCGGACGCGCACGGCGTCCTCGGCTGTTCCCAGGAGTTCGAAGGCGTACAGGTAGGGCACCTGGCACTTCGCGGAGATGATGTCGCCGGCGATGCAGTACGCGTCACCGAAGTTGGTGTTGCCCGCGGCGATGACGCCGCGGATCAACGACCGGTTGTGCACGTCGTTGAGGAACTTCACGACCTGGCGCGGGACGGCACCGCCCTCGTTGCCGCCCCCGTAGGTCGGGACCATGAGCACGTACGGCTCCTCGACGCGCAGGAAGCCCTCGGTCGGACGCAGCGGGATGCGCTGGACGTCCATGCCGAGGGCCGGCAGGTCGAGCCGCTGGACGAACCGGTGCGTGTTCTCGCTGACGCTGGAGAAGTACACGAGCGACCCCACGGGGACGCACCTCCGTCCTGCCCTGCTCCGCCTGCTCTGTGCTACGGGTTCCGGGGCGCCTCGCGGCGACCCGGGAGGCCGGTCAGGCGACGACCGGGGAGACCTTCTGCGCGAGGGCGTTGATCTGGTCCGGACGGAACCCGGACCAGTGCTCGTCCCCGGCGACGACCACGGGCGCCTGCAGGTAGCCGAGCCCGCGCACGAGCTCGAGCGCCTCGGCGTCCTGCGTGATGTCGACGACCGAGTACTCGATGCCCTTCTTGTCCAGAGCGCGGTACGTCGCGTCGCACTGAACGCAAGCCGGCTTGCTGTAGACCGTGACGCTCATGGTGGTGACTCCTCGTCTCTCGCGCTCTGTCCTGGGCGGGTCCTCGGGGAGGGAGAAACGTCTCTGACCTCGAAGGACACCGGTGGAACTACGACTGTGTGATTCGCCAGAAGGCCTCCGGCCCCCTGGGTGTGCAACCACTATACCTAGTGGTCGACACCGCGCCACCGCACTAGATGTCGTGGTCGAACTTCACCCACCGGGGTGTGCTAGGGGCCATGGATCCATGGTCCCAGGACCCTCTGACACCCCCTCGGAGGGGGTCGTCCACAGCCCGTCGTCCACCGCCGTGGAGCCGGGAGAACCGCGTCTTCACGCGGTCGGCGACCACCCGTCCACAGGGTGGGGACGACGTCGGTCCACACCCTGTGCGACCCGTCGCGCGCGCCCGCGGACCCCTCCGCACCCACCGGGACCGCCCTTCGAACGCCCGGTCGAAACCACCCTAATCCGGACAGGACGCTCCTCGAACTCGTCGGCGTGTCGCGCCCCGTCGGCGTGTCGCGCCACCGCCCCGTCAGGTGCGAGAAACGTCACCGCGGCGGGCACCGCACGACCCGCCGCTCGGACGCTCCGGAGCACGGGCGAGAGTCGGCCCGTCCGCTGGGACGAGGCCCCGGTCCACCCGGGCACGACGACGGACGAGCGGGCGGGCCGGAGCGGGCGGGGTCGCGGGTCGTGGCGGGTCTGGCGGGAGCCGCGAGGGACGAGCGGCGGATGGTAGACCCGCGACCCCGCCCGCGGAGGCCCGGCCGCGGACCCGACCCACGACGACGCCCGCCCACGAGAACGCCCGCTCACGACGACGCCCGCCCGGAGCGGACTCCGGGCGGGCGTCGGGGCGGGACGGCTCAGGCGGTCTCGTCGACCCCGGGCAGCACGGACGACGTCGCGAGCCGGCGGTACCAGTGCGCGGAGTCCTTCCACGTGCGCTCGAGCGTGTCGTAGTCGACGCGGATGATGCCGAACCGGCGGTCGTAGCCGTAGCCCCACTCGAAGTTGTCGAGGAGGGACCACGCGAAGTACCCGCGCACGTCGGCTCCCGCGTCGATCGCGGCGCCGACGGCGTCCACGTGGTCGTGCAGGTAGGCGACACGGCGGTCGTCGTGGACGCGGCGCGTGCCGTCGGCGTCCACGGTCACCTCGTCGTGGAACGCGGCGCCGTTCTCGGTGACCATGAGCGGCTGGTCGGGGTAGGTGCGCGCGAGGGAGACGAGGAGCTCGGTCATGCCGGCGGGCTCGATGTTCCAGCCCATCGCGGTGTAGGGGCCGGGCTGCTGGACGAACTCGACGTCGTCGACGCCGATCCACGGGCTGTGGGTGGACGCGCCGTGGCCGTCGTTCTCGGACCGCTCGCCCTCGCCGGAGAAGTGGCGCACGCGCACGGTCGAGTAGTAGTTGACGCCGAGGATCGACAGCGGCTGGCGCACGGTCTCCAGGTCGCCGTCCTGCACGAACGACCAGTCGCTGACGTGGGCGGTGTCGGCGAGCAGGTCGGCGGGGTACTCGCCGTCGAGGACGGGGCCGAGGAAGGCGCGGTTGGCGAGGGCGTCGATCTTCCGCACGGCGTCGAGGTCCGCGGCGGACGTCGGGTCGTCGGGGCGGATGACGTGGAGGTTGAGCGTCACGGACGTCTTCGCGTCCTCGCCGAGCTCGTCGCGGATCGCCTGGACGGCGAGGCCGTGCGCGAGGTTGAGGTGGTGGACGGCCGCGAGCGCCGCGGCGGGCTCGGTGCGGCCGGGCGCGTGCACACCGGAGCCGTAGCCGAGGTAGGCGGAGCACCACGGCTCGTTGAGCGTCGTCCACGTGTCGATCCGGTCGCCGAGCTCGCGCGCCATGTGGCGGGCGTACTCGGCGAACGCGTACGCGGTGTCGCGGTTGGCCCAGCCGCCGGCGTCCTCGAGCTCCTGCGGGAGGTCCCAGTGGTAGAGCGTGACGACGGGCTTGACGCCCTTCTCGAGGAGCGCGTCGACGAGGCGCGAGTAGAACGCGACGCCCTCGGGGTTGAGGGGGCCGGTGCCGCCGGGCTGGACGCGGGACCACGAGATGGAGAACCGGTAGGCGCCGAGGCCGAGGTCGGCGATGTGCTGCACGTCCTCCTGCCACCGGTGGTAGTGGTCGTCGGCGACGTCGCCGGTGTCGCCGTTGAGGGTGCGGCCGGGGGTGTGGGAGTACGTGTCCCAGATGGACGGGGTGCGCCCGCCCTCGGCGGCGGCGCCCTCGATCTGGTAGGCGGCGGTGGCGGAGCCCCAGAGGAAGTCGGTGGGGAAGGTCCGGCGGCCCGACGGCGCGGCGGCGGTCTGGGCGTCGACGTCGACGGGGGCGGTGGTGTCGGTGGTCACGGAGGTCCTCGCTGGTCGGTCGTCGGACGGCGCGGTCCGCGACGGTGGTCGGGTCGGTGGCCGGTGGCCGGGCCGGGCGGACGAACCATGGGAGCGCTTCCATGGTTCGTCCGCCCAGGATACGTCCTCAGCCGAGGTCGATCGTCACGCTCGTCGCGCCGTGAGCGTCCGCCGTCGCGGAGCCGGCCCGCACGGACCAGCCCGCCACGGCGTCGTCGGACGACACGGTGAGGGTCGTGCCGGACCGGCGCACGCGGAACGTGGCCCCGGGTGCGCCGTCGGCGGCCGGGACGACGACGCGCTCGTCGTACCCGTCGGGCAGCTCGAACGCGTGCAGCGTGACGCCGTCGGCCCAGTCGTAGTCGGGCCGGTCGGTGCGGGCGCCGACCGGGAGGACGGTGCCCGGGCGCACGAGCACCGGGAGCGAGTCGAACCCGTGCGTCTCGGTGACCCAGCGCGGGCCCGTCACGGTCTCGCTCAGGGCCGGGCCGTCGTCGGGCTGGACGAGACGCGTCCACGTGCCCTCCGGCACGTAGTACTCGACGCGGCCGTCGGCGCGGAAGACCGGCGCGACGAGCAGGGCGTCACCGAGCAGGTACTGCGTGTCCGCGGTGAAGCCCGCGCGGTCGTGCGGCAGCTCGAGCACGAGCGGTCGCATCATCGGCACGCCGTCCGTGTGCGCTTCCTCGGCCACGCGCGCCAGGTACGGCATGAGCGAGAGCTTGAGGTGCGTGAACTTGCGCGTGACGTCGACGGCCTCGTCGTCGAACGCCCACGGCACGCGGACCGAGCCCGAGCCGTGCAGGCGCGAGTGCGAGGACAGCAGGCCGAACGCCGTCCAGCGCTTGAAGACGCCGGGGTCCGGCGTGCCCTCGAACCCGCCGATGTCGTGGCTCCAGTACCCGAAGCCGGACATCGACATCGACAGGCCGCCGCGCAGCGACTCGGCCATCGACGCGTACGTCGAGTCGCAGTCGCCGCCCCAGTGCACGGGGAACTGCTGCCCGCCCGCCGTCGCCGACCGGGCGAAGAGCACCGCCTCGCCCTGGCCGCGCTTGCGCTCGAGCAGCCGGAAGACCGCCTCGTTGTAGAGCTGGGCGTAGTAGTTGTGCATCTTGCGCGGGTCGGAGCCGTCGTGCCACGCGATGCCGTCGACGGGGATGCGCTCGCCGAAGTCGGTCTTGAAGCAGTCGACGCCCTGGTCGAGCAGCGCCTCGAGCTTGCCGACGTACCACGCGGTCGCCTCGGGGTTCGTGAAGTCGACGAGCCCCATGCCCGCCTGCCACAGGTCCCACTGCCACACGGAGCCGTCCTCGCGCCGGACGAGGAACCCCTGCTCGGCGGCCTCGGCGAACAGCGGCGAGCGCTGCGCGACGTACGGGTTGATCCACACGCACACCTTGAGGCCACGGTCGTGCAGACGGCGGAGCATGCCCTCGGGGTCGGGGAACGTGCGCGGGTCCCACTCGAAGTCGACCCACTGGTACTCGCGCATCCAGAAGCAGTCGAAGTGGAAGACGGACAGCGGCAGGTCGCGCTCGGCCATCCCGTCGATGAACCCGTTCACGGTCTGCTCGTCGTAGCTCGTCGTGAACGACGTCGTGAGCCACAGCCCGAACGACCACGCGGGCACGCGCGCCGGGCGCCCGGTGAGCGCGGTGTAGCGGCGCAGCACGTCCTTGGGCGTCGGACCCTGGATGACGAGGTACTCCAGCGCCTGGCCCTCGACGGAGAACTGGACGCGCGTGTTCACCTCGGAGGCGACCTCGAACGAGACCTTCTCCGGGTGGTCGACGAACACCCCGTAGCCCTTGGTCGTGAGGTAGAGCGGCACGGACTTGTACGCCTGCTCGCTCGACGTCCCGCCGTCCTCGTTCCAGATGTCGACGACCTGCCCGTTCTTGACGAAGGGCCCGAACCGCTCCCCCAGGCCGTACACGAGCTCGCCCGGCTCGAGCGCGAGCTGCTCGTGGGTCCACGCGCCGCCGTCGTCGGACGTCACGTGCCCGACCGACTTCGGCAGCGACGACGTGAGGACCTCGCCGTCCGCCTCGAAGTCGACGCGCCACCGGTCGCCGCGGTGCACGCGCACGGCGAGGTCCTTGGACCGCAGGACCGCGACGTCGTCGTGGACCTCGACCTCGGGCCGGAACCCCGGCTCGCCCGTGACCCGGAACGCCGGGCCGCGACGTACCGCGCCCTGGTGGTGCTCGACGCGCACCCGGATGACGCCCGGGGCGGGCGACGAGTACGTCGTCGTGAGCATGGGGCGGTTGAGCGTGTCGCCACGGCCGCGGATCTTCGCGGTCGGCGCGTACACGGTGAGCGTCCCGGCCGCCTCGTCGGCGCGGACGTCGTCGACCTCGACCGCGTAGAGCGGGTGCATGCCCGGTCGGACCTGCCAGTACCCGTCGGTGAACTTCATCGGTGGTGCTTCCTTCGTCGGTGCGTGCGTCGGGGTCTCGGGGGCCGCGTCACTTCACGGCGCCGGCCGTGACGCCGCGGGTGAGCGTGCGCTGGAAGATGAGGAAGAAGACCAGCGCGGGGATCAGCGACACGAGCGCGCCCGCGTTGGTCGTCGGGGCGTCCATCATCCGGTCGCCCTGGAGCGACGCGAGCGCGATGGGGATGGTCTGCGTGTCGTTGGTCGTGAGCATCACGAGTGGGATGAAGAACTCGTTCCACGTCCAGATGAAGAAGAAGATCATGAGGACGCCGAGCGTGGGCTTGACGATCGGGTACACGACCTGCCACAGGATGCGCCAGCGGCCGGCGCCGTCGAGCTGGGCCGCCTCGAGCAGCGCGGGCGGGAACGTGCCGAGCACGGACGCGAGCAGGTACGTGCCGAACGCCGCCTGGATGACGGTGAAGATGATGATGATCGACCACGGCGAGTTCGACAGGCCGACCTTCTGCGCCATGTCGAACAGCGGGTAGATGAGCGCCTCCTGCGGGAGCATGTTCGCCACGAGGAAGAGCGTGACGATCCACAGGCGGCCCTTGATGCGCCCGACGCCGATCGCGTACGCGCTGAGCAGCGACAGGAGCGTGCCGAACACCGCGACGAGCGCCGAGATGAAGACGGAGTTCCAGAGCTTCTGCGGGAAGTTCGTGCGCGTCCAGAAGTTCTGCACGCCGTCGAGGTACAGCTCGCTCGGGATGCTCAGCGGGCCGTCCTGCGAGTACTCGGCCGGCGACTTGAACGCGTTGAGCACCATGATGACGAACGGCGACAGCATGAGCAGGGCGACGACGACCGCCGCGGCGAGCACGAACCAGCGGCCGACGCCGCGGCGGTAGCGCTCGTCCGGGCGCGTCGCCCGGACGGGACCGCGCGCGGCGGACGACGGCGCGGCGGCGGGTGCGGCGCCCGCGGTCGGGGTGGTGGTGACGGTGGACATCAGCGGCCCTCCTGCTCACGTCGCTCGGCGCGGTTCTGGAGCGCGAGGATCACGACGGCGACGAGGATGATGACGAGGGTGAGCACGGTCGCCACCGCGGCGCCGTAGCCGACCTTCGACTTGTCGAAGAAGTTCAGGTACGAGTAGTAGCTCGGCACGAGGGTCGAGCTCTCGGGGCCGCCGCGCGTGAGCACGTAGATCGGCCCGAACACCTTGAGCGCCGCGACCGTGCACGTGAGCGTGACGACGAACGTCTCGGGGCGGATCTGCGGGATCGTGATGGCCCGGAAGCGGCGCCACCACCCCGCGCCGTCGAGCTCGGCGGCCTCGTACAGCTCGGGGTCCACGCGCTGGAGCGCGGACATGAAGATGACGACGGGGTAGCCGACCTGCACCCAGATGAGCACGAGCATGACGCTCGGCAGGGCGGTCGTCGTGTCGCCCAGCCAGTTCGGCGGGCTGTCGATCCCGATCCCCCGCAGGATGACGTTGAGCGCGCCGGTCTGGGAGTTGAGGATCCAGTTCCACAGCACGCCCGCGACGGCGACCGGCAGGATCTGCGGCAGGTAGTACGTCGCGCGCAGGAACGCCGCGACGCGCGGCCCGAAGCGCCGCCCGAGGTAGTCGAACAGCACGGCCGCGAGGACGAGGCCGATGAGCGTGGGCACGACGACCATCGCGAGGATCATCGCGATCGAGTTCTGGAACGACGTCCAGAACGCCGAGTCGTGCAGGAGGTCGGCGTAGTTGCCGAGCCCGTTCCAGCGCATGGGCGCCATGCCGCCGCGCCACTTGAACAGGCTGTAGTAGACGTTCATCGCGAACGGGTAGCCGATCACGACGACGAACGCCACCGCGCCGGGCAGGAGGTAGGGCAGGTACGGGACCCAGGCGGGACGACGACGGCGGCGGGCGGCCGGCGTGCGCGTCGCCGCGGGCGCGGGGCGGGGCCCGGCCTGGGGCTCGGTGTCGGTGCGGGTGGTCATGACGGTCTCTTTCGCGGGAGGGCGTCGGGGCGGGGGCCGGGGGGGGGGGGGGGGGGGGGGGGGG